>DASYVT010000203.1 GCA_035936835.1 Candidatus Methylomirabilota bacterium
ACCATGGGCTCAGGTGGCTCGAGCCCGCGCACGTCGAGAACGGCCATGTCACCGTCAGCATCCGCGGCGGCGCGGGCGCCCGCGACCGCCTCCGCCGGCGCGGAGGGCTCGCGGTAGAACCAGACGATCCAGTCGTCCGGCGCGCTCTGCTCGGCCCAGTGAGCGAAGCCGCGCTTGCCGAGCGCGGCAAAGAGCGGCACGGGCTCGAAGGGCGCGCGCAGGACCAGCGCCTGCTCCGGAGCCAGCGCCTTGACGGTCGCCATGATCCTGGCGAACGGCTCGTGGCCGCGGCGGATGTCCTCCCGAACGTCGAGGCGGACCAGGTTCGCCGCGGTCACCCGGCGGAGCGCCTGCGGGCGGTCGGCCACGGCGCTTACGCCTTCACGGCCGCCGGCCGGTTGAGCGCATCCAGCAGCGCCTCGAGCGGGACGCCTGCCGAGGCGGCGGCCTCGCGCAGCGTCAGGTGCGCTCCGCAGCAGTGGTTGATCCCCATCTCCTTCATGATGTCGAGCGCTCCGGCGTAGTGGTGGGCGACGTCACCCACCGTGAGATCGGCGTTGACGGGCGCGCCCGCGGCTTGAGCCGTCGCGGGCGACTGAGCGTGGCAGCTGCATTCGTGAGCCATGGTGTCCTTCCTCCTTGAAAGGAAGGTTACTCCACGGCGCTGGAGGCGCCTATGACGGGGATCATAGGTGGTGAAGCAATGGACAAGCGGAGGGGATCAGTGCTGGGCTGCGGCGGGGGGCATGCGGACGCGGCGCCACATATTGACGACGAAGAGCAGCGTGCCCGCCACCTGGCCGAGGCCTCCGGCGGCGATCGCGAGCCGGAGCGCGGGGGCGGGTGAGAGCCCCGCCCACAGCTCGGCCGCGGCGCGCACCGCGGTGGAGACGGCCATCACCCAGTAAACCGCTTCCGCCAGCTCCGGCCGGTAGCGCGTGTCGTCCTTGGCCGGTCGCGGGAACATCCACGTCGCCACGCCCATGACCATCATCAGCATGAAGCCCACGAGAAGCAGGTGGACGTGGGCGGTGATGAAGAGCCTGGGCGGGTAGCGGCCTGCAAGAAACTCCGCGACGATGATCCAGCCGCCCAGGATGAGGCCGGCCAGGAGGAAGACGAAGCTCGTCTTGATGTAGCGGCGCACCAGCGGCGTCACAGCGCCTCAGTCCCCGGGCTCGCCCGCCGCGATGTCGGCGAGCGCCGTCTTGTCGACGATGACGAGGCGGCCGCCCTCGTCGATGACGAGCCCCGTCTTGAGCCAGCGGCTCACGCTGCGGATGGCGGTCTCCACCGTGGTGCCCGTCATGTCGGCGAGGCTCTGCCGCGTGAGATGGAAGGGCAGGGCCAGCCCGGCCTTGGTGCGCGCGCCGTCGCGCTCGGCCAGCCGGAGGAGCGTCGCGGCCAGCCGCGCCTCGACAGGGTCCACGGACAACGACTTGACCGAGTCGTGGGCTTCGCGCAGCCTGCGCCCGATCATGAGCGCCATTTCCTTGATCACGACCGGGTGTCGCTCGCTCGCGGCGATCAATGCGTCGGCCGGGATCTTGAGCACGGTGGTGGGCTCGAGGGCCTGGGCGGCGGCGGGATACGGGCGCTTTTCGATGACGGCGACGCCGCCGAAGATCTCTCCGGGGCCCAAGAGCTCGAGCACGACGTCCTTGCCCGCGCTCGAGTGCCTCACGATCTTCACGCGCCCCGACGCGACCACGCAGAGCCAGCGCGCCGGGTCGCCCTCCATGAAGACAAACTCGCGCGCCCGGTATGTGTCCTCGCGGGCTGCGCCGGCCAGGGCCTCGAGCTCCTTGGCCGGCAGCCCGGCGAAAACCGGGTTGGACTTGAGCGCCGTCACCCGCTCGCCCGTGGGCATGGCGAGACGATAGCACGGTGCGCAGTGATCACTCCGTCCAGGGAGGCGGCCATGCATGTCAGCGAGTTGAGGTGGACGCCGCGTGCTCCAAGGACATCGCCGATATCGTCGTCTCCTACCCGTGACCGGCGGCCGGCGGGTCCGTGCGGCGCTCGAAGAGCAGGGTGACCACGCCCGCCTCGAGGTGTCGCTCGCGGATGTCGGTGAAGCGAGTGAGCAGGTCGAGCATGCGCCTGTTGTCGGCGAGCACGTAGGCGGAGAAGCGGTGGATGCCCCGCGCCTCGGCGGCGTCGAGCAGGTGGTGCAGGAGGATCGCGCCAAGGCCCTGGCCCTGGAGGCCGTCCTGGACCACGAAGGCGACCTCGACCGTGTCGGGGTCCTCGGTGGGCTCGTAACGGCCCACGCCGACCAGCTCCGGGGAAGAGGCGGGCCCGCGCTCCGCCACGAGCGCCAGGCGGCGCCGGTAGTCCACGGTGGCGAAGAGGCGCGCCCAGTCAGGCGGCAGGCGCTTCATGACGGTGAAAAAGCGCTGGTAGGCGCTGTGGCGGCTCAACCGGTCGTAGAAGTCGATAAGGCGCGGCGCGTCTTCGGGACGTATGGGGCGGAGGTGAAGCTCCGTCCCATCCTTCAGCGTGACGTCACGCTCCAACTCGCGCGGGTAGTCGTCGTGGCTCACGTCGGTATATTCTAGCCCGAAGGGGTGGAGAGTACCGGGCGGTGGCACACATGAGGCGCGCGTGCCCCAGCCAAAACGGTCAAGCGCGGCCCGGCCCGCGCGAAAGGCTCCGGAATCCTTGACGTCGGTGCTTGGCATCAGGGTTGCTCCTGGTCTATGGAGAAGGGAAACGGAATCCTCTGAGAGGACAAACCATGGTCATCGACATCCAGGGAGTGGAGAAGGACACGGCGCTGCGCGCCCGGGCGGCCAAGGTGGTCGGCGCGGCGCTCGAGCACATCAAGCTGGCGCCCATCCGGGCGAAGGTCACGTTCTTCGACGACAACGGCCCCAAGGGCGGGCTGGGCATGCGCTGCGCGATGGACGTGCGGCTGCCCTATCGCCCGGCGATCCGCGTCGAGCAGGTGGCCGAAACGACGCGGCTCGCCTTTGACGGCGCCTTCGCCGCGCTCGAGCGCAAGTTGGAGCGTTACCGCGAGCGTGACCGTGACATCAAGCGGCGTCCGAAGAAGTACTTCGTCGCCAAGCGTCTGCTGGCAGGCGGGCTTCAGACGCCGACCAAGTCCAGGCGCGTCAGACGGCGGAAGGAGCTCTAGGGCCATGCCTGACGCCATGGGAGCCCGTGCCATGGACATGAACGCGCGCATGATCGAGCTGTCCCGAGTCTCGAAGTCCGACACGCCCGTCGTGAGCGTCTACCTTGATACGCGCTGGAGCGACGAGCACCAGCGGGGTCGCGTCCGCATCTTCCTTAAGAACGAGATCGCCAAGGCGCGGGAAGCTCGCAGCCGCCGCGCCGCCCCGGGCGATCTCGACTGGATCCAGTCCGCGGGCGACGAGCTGGTCTCCCAGGCGGCCGCCCCCGACACGCGCGGCGTGGCGCTCTTCGCCTGCGAGTCCTCCGGGCTGCACGAGCTGCTGCGCTTCCGCGTGCCGTTCGCCAACGCCTTCGCCGTGGAAGACACGCCGTTCCTGGCGCCGCTGAGCTCGGCCGTCCAGCAGACGCCCTCTACCCTCGTCGCCTTCGTGGACACCGAGAGCGCCCGCCTGATGCACGTGTCCCGCGGAGGTCCTGGCGACGAGGTCACTCTCGCGACCGACATGCCGGGGCACCACAGCCGGGGCGACGAGTGGGTGCAGTTTGCGCAGTCGCGCTACGAGCGGCATATCCGTGAGCACCGCGGTCGTCACTTCGCCGCGGTGGCCGAGAGCCTCGGCCAGCTCATCGACGCGCATGGTGTGGAGCGCATCGTGCTGGCCGGGGAGCCCAGGAACGTATCCGCGTTCCACCGCGAGCTGCCGCCGCGGATCGCCGCCCACATCGTCGGCGACGTCTCGGCCTCCCGGCACGAACCCTCGAGCGTCATCGTGGGCCGCGCCCTCGAGCTGGTCGGGCACCTCGATGCCTCCAGCGATGTCCCGGCGGTGGACGCGGTCCTGACCGAGGCGGCCAAGAGCCGACAGGCGGTGGCCGGGATGGAGGAGACGGTCGAGGCGGTCAACAGGGGAGCGGTCCGTCGGCTGTACGTGCTCCGCGGCGAGCGCGGTCCGGCGAGCGCCTGCCCCGGGTGCGGCGCGCTGTTTCCCGGTGTGGCCGAGGACTGCCGGCTCTGCGGCAAGGCGCTTCAGGAGGTGGAGCTGGGCGAGGCCCTTGTCCACCGCGTGCTCGCGGCGGGCGGTACGGTGGACACCGTCGAGGCGCACCAGGGCTTGGCGGCGGTCGGCGGCGTGGCGGCTTTGCTCCGCTACCCGCTCTGAGAGTCGCGTACGGGAGCGGCTGATGACGCCCCAGACATTTTGGGCCGCGCCGGCTGACGTCGCGCTGGCCGACGCCGGCAGCTCGGCCGCGGGCCTCACGTCCGAGGAGGCGGGCGCGCGTCTCAAGCGCGTGGGGCCCAACGAGCCCGCGCCGCCGCGGCGCTTCGAGGCGCTGCGCGAGCTCGGCGCCTTCCTGCTGAACCCGCTGGTCTTGATCCTGCTCGTGGCGAGCGCCGTGTCGGCCGCCTTCGGCCAGGTGGTCAGCTCCCTGATCATCGCCTGCATGGTGTTGCTGAGCGTCGGACTCAATTTTAGCCAGACGTATCAGTCGCAGATGGCGGCGCAGCGGCTCCGCGACCGGGTCGGCCAGCGCGCCACGGTCCTGCGCGACGGGCGTGCGCACGAGATCCCGGCGCGCGAGGTGGTGCCCGGCGACGTCGTCCGGCTGTCGGCTGGAGACCTCGTGCCGGGTGACGGTCGGCTGCTGTCGAGCAAGGACCTCTTCCTCAACGAGGCCGCGCTCACGGGCGAGTCTCTGCCGCGCGAGAAGCACGCCGACGCGGCGCTCGGGCCCGGGACGTCGCTCGCGGAAGCCCCCACGGCCGTGCTCCAGGGCACGTCCGTGGTGAGCGGTCTCGGCGAGGCCGTAATCGTCCATACGGGTGCCCGAACCGAGTTCGGGCAGGTGGCGGCACAGCTCGCCGGTCGGGCACCGGAGACGGAGTTCGAGCGCGGCACGCGCCAGTTCGGGATGCTCATCCTCCAGGTCGTGCTCCTGCTTGTCCTGTTCGTGTTCCTCGTCAACGCCCTGGTCCGGCGCGACCCGCTCGAGTCCTTCCTCTTCGCGGTGGCGCTGGCCGTCGGGCTCACGCCGGAGCTCCTGCCCATGATCGTCTCGGTGACGCTGTCGCGCGGCGCGGTGCGGATGGCGCGGAAGAAGGTCATCGTCAAGCGGCTGGCCGCCATCGAGAACTTCGGCAGCATGGACATCCTCTGCTGCGACAAGACGGGCACGCTGACGGTGGGCGAGATCTCCGTCGCGCGCCACGTTAACGCGCGCGGCGAGGAGGACGAGGCGGTGATCCGCCTGGCCGCCCTCAACAGCGCCTTCCAGACAGGCCTCAAGAGCCCGATGGACGAGGCCGTCCTCCGTCACGAGCATCCCGACGTCGCCCGCTACCACTCGCGCGACGAAATCCCGTTCGATTTTCAGCGGCGCCGGATGTCCGTGGTCGTCGAGGACGGCGGCGAGCGCCTCCTGATCACCAAGGGCGCGCCCGAGAGCGTGCTGCCGGCCTGCGGCGCGCTCGAGCTCGCCGGAGCGTCCGCTCCGCTCGACGCGGCGGCGCGTGCCGGGATCGAGGCGCTGTTCCGGAGCCTCTCTGCCGACGGCTACCGTGTCCTCGCGGTCGCGTACCGGCCCGTGCCGGACCAGACCGCCTACGGCATCGCCGACGAGCGGGAGCTCCGGTTCGTTGGGTTCGCCGCTTTCCTGGACCCGCCCCGGGAGGGCGTCGCGGAAATGCTCACCGCGCTCAAGGCCGATGGTGTCACGGTCAAGATCATCACGGGGGACAACGAGCTCGTGACCCAGCATATCTGCCGGCAGGTCGGCCTCGACGCCGACGAGATCGTGCTGGGAGACGCGGTCGAGCGCATGTCCGACCCGGCGCTGGCGGCCGTGGCCGAGCGGACGCAGGTCTTTGCCCGCGTGTCGCCGATGCAGAAGAACCGCATCATTCTGGCGCTGCGCTCGCGCGGCCACGTCATCGGCTGCATCGGCGACGGCATCAACGACGCGCCGGCGCTCCGCAGCGCGGACGTCGGCATCTCGGTGGATACGGCCGTCGACGTGGCCCGCGACGCGGCCGACATCATCCTGCTCGAGAAGCGGCTGGATGTGCTCCATGACGGGGTGGTCGAGGGGCGGCGGAGCTTCGGGAACATCATGAAGTACGTGCTGATGGGCACCAGCTCCAACTTCGGCAACATGCTGAGCATGGCTGTGGCGTCGCTCTTCCTGCCCTTCCTGCCCATGCTGCCGCTGCAGATCCTGCTCAACAACTTCCTCTACGATCTCTCCCAGGTGCCGATCCCGTCGGACCGCGTGGACGCCACCTACACGCTCAAGCCCAAGCGCTGGAACGTCGCCTTCATCCGGCGCTACATGCTGGTGATCGGGCCGCTCTCCTCCGTCTACGACTTCCTCACCTTCGCCGTCATGCTCGGCGTCTTCCACGCCGACGAGCGCCTGTTCCGCACCGGCTGGTTCGTCGAATCGCTGGCGACCCAGACCCTGGTCATCTTCGTCATCCGCACCGCCGGGCGCCCGTGGCAGAGCCGGCCGGGCGCCGGCCTGGCCTGCGGCGTGTGCGCCTGCGTGGCGACGGGCGCCATCATCCCGTTTACGCCGCTGGCGCCGTGGCTCGGCTTCACGCCGCTGCCGCCGCTCTTCTTCGCCATCCTCGTGCTGATGGTGGTGACCTACCTGGGGCTCGTCGAGGTCGTCAAGCGCTGGTTCTATCGCCGCTACCCGGCCTAGGCGGAGAGTGCGTCGCCTCGAACAAAGAGCGGCCCGGAGATCGGGCCGAACAACATCCCGGCTTCGCTCACCGCCTTTGGCGCGCCGCCGCGGCGGGTCACCGTCACCGTGGTGCGTCCGTCTCCGGGTCAGCGCCTCTTTAAGAACGGGCTGCTGACGGTCAGCCTGCCCAAAACGCCGGCCGCCAAGGGCACGATGATCCCGATCAAGACGGAATAACGTCTGGGGCGTTGCCGCTTTCTCGAAGAGGTCGCGCTCGCCGATCAAGCGTTCAGCCTGTCGGGGCGCCGCCGCCCCAGCCGGGTGAGCGCGACCCCACCGCGCGCCGCGGCCGCCCGCCGCAACTCGATGATTCTGTGGGCGTGTAGCGCCGTTGAACCGTGGCACCCGCCTTGCTATCTGGGTATGATGGCCGCGCTCGACCCGGCTACGCAACGCACAGGAGGCTTTCGATGACGGCAGGCAAGGGACAGCTGGACGCGGACAGGAGCAGCGAGTTTCGTGGGCTGCTGCGCGAGGCGCGCCAGCAGTTGCTTCGCACCGTGGTGGTGACGGACGGCGAGCTCGCTTCGCTGTCGGCGCACGAGCCCGGCGCGCTCGTCGAGGATTCGGCGCGGGGCGTTATGGCGGACCTGCTGGCGCGCCTCGAAGGTCGAGAGCGCCACGAGCTCGACGAGATCCAGGCCGCGCAGGCGCGGCTCGAGACGGGCAGCTTCGGCGTGTGCGAGGACTGCGGCGGCGCCATCCCGCTGCCGCGGCTGCGGGCGGTGCCCTGGGCGCGTCACTGTCTCGGCTGCCAGGCCAGGGACGAGCGGCGATGATTGCGTGGGCGCGCGACGTGAGGGCGGCGTCCGTGGCCGCGGCGATCGCCCTGGCGGCGACCGTGGCGTTCGGGCAAGATGGTACCGCGCTCGCCTCGCAGGGCAAGCGCCTGTTCACCGAGCAGGGCTGCTATGGCTGCCACACGATCGGAAAGGCCGGCACACCCATCGCGAACGACCTTTCGCAGGTGGGCTCGAAGTACCCGGAGAGCTACCTGCGCCAATGGCTGCGCGAGCCCAAGCAGCAGAAGCCGCGGGCGCACATGCCGAAGATCGACATGGCCGACGCGGATGCCGGGGCAATCGCCGCCTACCTGGCTTCCCTCAAGTGACGCCATGACCACTTTCCGCCGCATCCTGCATCCAACGGACTTCTCGCGAGCCTCGGCACCGGCCCTTCGGCGCGCCGTGGCTCTGGCGAGAGCGTGCCGCGCGCCGCTCGTGCTGCTCCACGTCATGACGCCGCCGTTCCCTTTCATAGGTGAGGGAGCGCCGCCGAGCGGCTACGCCGACCTGCTCATCCTGGCTCGCCGCTCCGCCAGGCGGCGGCTCGCCGCCGCCCTCGCCCGCGTCAGGCGCGAGCGCGTGCGCGGCCAGGCGATCTTCGCGGAGGGGCTCCCGGCGGACGAGATCCTGCGCGCGGCGCGGCGCGCGCGCGCCGACCTCATCGTGATGGGCACGCACGGGCGAACCGGCGTGTCGCGCGTCTTCATGGGCAGCGTCGCCGAGCGCGTCGTGCGCGAGTCGCGTTGTCCGGTGCTGACGGTGCGGGCCCATGGCCGCTGACCCGGCCGCCGACGGTCTCGCGCGGATCCTCGTGCCGACGGATTTCTCCGCGGGCTCCGAGCGCGCATGGGCCGAGGCGGGTCGGCTGGCCGCGCGGCTCGGCGCCGAGCTGGTGCTGGTTCACGTGCTGGTCGAGGCTCCGCTCTACTCGGAGGGGCGCTTCACCATGAAGCAGGCGCGCGGCGTCTTCGATGCGGCGCGCGCGTGGGCCGTGAAGACACTCGGGGAGTGGACCGCGACCGCCGCGGCCGCGGGCCTCTCCGCGCGCTGGGTCCTGCGGACCGGCGTGCCGTACAAGGAGATCGTTGGGGCGGCGGCCCGCGAGCGCGCCGATCTCATCGTGATCGGGACGCACGGGCGGGGCGGCCTCGATCGCGCGCTGCTCGGCAGCGTCGCCGACCGCGTGATCCGCCTCGCGCCGTGTCCGGTCGTGACCGTGCGGGACACGGAGTAGGGCATGGCGGACCGATCGACGGAGCGTTGCGGGGCGGTGCGCGACTGGATGACGAAGCAGCCCGCCACGGTGGCGCCGGACTCCTCGATCGGCGCGGCGCTCGCGCGCATGCGCCGCGCCGAGGTGCGTCACCTGCTCGTGGTGGAGGCCGACCGGCTGGTGGGCATTGTCTCGGACCGGGACTGGCGTCGGACTGAAGCCGGCGAGACGCCGGGCGGTTGGGAGGGCCAGCCCGTGACGCGCATCATGACCGAGGACCCGGTGACGGTGGCGCCGGAGACGCCGGTCACGGTCGCCGCGCGCGTGCTGCTGGAACGGAAGATCGGCTGCCTGCCGGTGCGCGACGGCGAGACCATCGTCGGCATTTTCACCATCTCGGACGCGCTCGAGGCGCTCCTCTCGGCGCTCGAGTAGGAACGGAGACGACATGGGCATCCGGAAGAGCTACGGCAAGAACAAGAAGAACGATCGCCCCATCTCTGCCATCGCGGTGAAGCGGGAAGAGATCCTCCGCCGCGCGCGACGGCGACCTCGCAAGCCGTGAGCATCGGGTCATCCGCTTGCTCGGAGTCGAGGACATGAAGATCAGCGAGATCCTGCTTCCGACCGACTTCTCGACCGCAGTCGAGACGGCCGCGCTGGTCGCGACGGCGATGGCGCGGGAGGCCGGCGCGCGGCTGCACGTGGTGCACGTCGTGCCCCCGGCCACCGACCCGTCACCGGGCTCGGAGCAGTTGACGCGGCTCGGCCGCCAGCTCGGCACGGGACTCGCCGTCGAGCTCGCGCTCCTCTCCGGCCGCGCGGCCCGGGAGATCACGGCGTACGCGCGCGACAAGGGCATCGACCTCATCGTGATGAGCACCCACGGCCGCACGGGCGTGAGCCGGACCCTGCTCGGCAGCGTGGCCGAAGCCGTCGTGCGGCTCTCGCCGTGCCTCGTGCTGACCGTGCCTATGGCGTTGCCCAAGGCCGCGATGCGCGCGGCATCGACGGCGCCCGCCTTGCCCCAGCGCTGCATCGTTTGCGCGGGCCAGACCGACGACCTCGTCTGCGAAACGTGCCGCGCGCGCATCCGGGGCGAGGCGCTCGAGCACAAGATAGAAACCGAGCGGGCGGGCCGCCGCGGGTCCTCGGCCTGACACCAGGGCCCCGCTAACTCGGCTCGGCCGCGTAGGCTGGTGAGCCCGGCTCGAGCCGCCCGATTTGACTTCTCCCGCCGTCTGTCGGAGTATCCGGTGACATGGCTGGCCGGGACTACGACGCCATCATAGTGGGCGCCAGCTTTGCCGGCTTGGCGGTGGCGCGCCGGCTCACCGGGCGCGTCCTCCTCCTCGACCGAAACGAGGTCGGCGCGGTACAGACGTCGGCCTGCGGCACGCCGCTCTGGGTTCCACAGGCGCTCGGCGTCGCCGACAGCGTGCTCCAGGTCCACGACAAGCTCACCGTGCGGGCCCCGACGCGCACCGTTACCTACGACCTCTCGGCGGTGCCCTTCTGCACGTTCGACTACAAGCGCTTCTGCGAGGGGCTCCTCGAGCAGACGCAGGCGCGTTTCCTCAGGGCCTCCGTGACGGGGGTCGAGGACGGCGCGGTGCTGACGAGCGACGGGCGCTTCACGGCGCCGGTGATCGTGGACTGCTCGGGCTGGCGGGGCGCCCTCGTCAACAGCGGCAGCGGAGCGACGCCTGCGCGCGGTGACTTCTCATTCGGGCTCGAGACACGGACCGCGCTCGAAGACGAGGGGCTGTCCTTCTGGCTCGACGGCAGCCTGATTCCGCGCGGGCTCGGCTGGATCTTCCCCGTTGGCAAGGGCAGCCTCATCGGGCTCGGTTCCTACGTCGGGCTGTCCAAGCTCAAGCCGGCCCTCGAGCGCTTCCTGCGTGACCGCGGCACGGTGGCGACCACCTACCACGGCACGTACTTCCCGAACCGCCTCTTCCGCCCGACCGTGGGACGGCTCTTTGCCGTCGGCGATGCGGCCGGCCAGTGTCTGCCGCTCACGGCCGAGGGCATCAGGCCGGCGCTGTACTTCGGGGTCGAGTGCGGGCGCATCATCCAACAGATCTTCGAGGGCCGCGTGGGTCTCAGCGACGGGCTCGAGCGCTACCGCGCGCTCGTGGACCGCTATCGCCGCGCCTACCGCATCCTGCGGCTGGCGCAGTGGGCGGCCGAGCATGTCCCGACCCACTGGTTCGTCGCCCTCACGGGGCTGGCCGCGCGCCACCCAGTGCTGCCGCGTTGGTGGCCGCGCTACGGCTGGTTCGGGCGCTTCGATCCCGACCCGTCGCCGGTGGCGTGAGCGCGCGGGGCGTGACCGAGAGGCGGCTCTGACCACCCGCACGCGGTGGGCGCTGGCGCTGGCCGTCACCCTCGGCGTGTGCGCGTATTTCGCGTGGCTCGTCTGGACGGACGCGCCCGCGTACCGCTTCGCCTACCGCCTGTTCCACGACAACCAGTACATGAAGGAGAAGCTGGTCGAGTGGGGAGCGCTGGCGCCCCTCATCTTCATCCTGATCCAGGCCTTGCAGGTCGTCATCGCGCCCATCCCCGGCGAGGTGACCGGCATTCTCGGCGGTTTCGTCTTCGGTCAGTGGATGGGGCTCGTCTATTCGACGATCGGGCTCACGGCGGGCTCGCTCCTGGCGTTCGCGCTCGGCCGGTGGCTGGGCGACGCCTACGTGCGGCACCTCGTCAGCGAGGAGACGTGGAACAAGCTCGGGTTCATTGTGGAGGCCGAGGGCACGATTCTCTGCTTCATCATCTACCTCATCCCGGGGCTGCCCAAGGACATCGTCTGCTATCTCTTCGGGCTGTCCCCCATGCCCTTCTGGGTCTTTGCCGTGGTCTCGACGCTCGGCCGCATCCCCGGCACCTGGGTGCTGTCGGCCCAGGGGGCCCAGACCGCCACGGGGCACTATATAGAGGTAGCCCTCCTGACGGCGGCCGTCGCCGCTCTCGCCGTGCCGGCCTACTACTATCGCCACCGCATCGTGGCCTGGTTCGAGGGACGGACCCAGGATGACGAAGCGCAGGACGGGGAGAACACGCAGGATCAGGGCGGCAAGCCGGGTAAGAAGCGGCGCAAGCGCCGTCGGCGGCGCGGAGCGGGCTCCTGAGGCGGTCCCCACAAGACTTGACAGGGTCCGGCAAGCCGGGGTACAGTCGGCGGCACTTTCTCCATGGGAGGTTGTGAGTTGGTGAATCGGACGGGGAGCGGTACCGCGCAGGGCTGGTGGCGGTATTTTTACTTTACCCCCGTCTGCCCGCTGGCTCCCATGAGCTGAACCGAGGAGCCACGGGGCGGACCTACCGCCGGCCCGTGGCGAAGACAGACACCAGACGCCGCGGGTTACGGACCCGCGGCGTTTTCCATTTCGAGACAGGAGAAACGGACATGATCATCGTGCTGAAGCCGGGATCGAGCGACGCGGACATCGAGGACGTGTCGCGCCGCGTGCGGGACATGGGCTTCAAGACCCATCTCTCACGCGGGGAGGTCCGCACCATCGTCGGCGTGGTCGGCGACGACCGCGCCAAGGAGCAGCTGCTGGCGCTGCAGTCGCTCGACTGCGTGGAGAACGTGGTGCGGATTCTCCAGCCCTTCAAGCTGGCGAGCCGCGAGGCTCATCCTGACGACACCCAGTTCAAGGTCCACGGCGTGCCCATCGGCGGCACGCAGCTGGTCGTCATGGCCGGGCCCTGCTCCGTCGAGTCGCGGTCGCAGATCATGGCCGTCGCCGAAGGCGTCAAGGCGGGCGGCGCACAGGTTCTCCGCGGCGGCGCGTTCAAGCCGCGGACCTCGCCCTACGGCTTCCAGGGGCTCGAGGAGGAGGGGCTGAAGCTCCTGAGCGAGGCGAGCAAGGCGACCGGCCTTCCCGTCGTCACGGAGGTCATGGAGCCCGACAAGGTGGACGTGGTGGCCCAGCACGCCGACATCCTCCAGATCGGCGCGCGCAACGTGCAGAACTTCTCGCTTCTCAAGCGCGTCGCCGAGTGCGGCAAGCCCGTGCTCTTGAAGCGCGGCATGTCGACCTCGATCCAGGAGTGGCTCCTCGCGGCCGAGTACGTGCTTGCCGGCGGCAACCCCAACGTCATTCTCTGCGAGCGCGGCATCCGGACCTTCGAGACCTCCACACGCTACACGCTCGATCTCAACGCCATCCCCGTGGTCAAGAAGCTCTCGCATCTCCCCGTGCTCGTGGACCCCTCCCACGGCACAGGCCACTGGGAGTACGTGTCCGCCATGGCCAAGGCGGGTCTCGCCGCCGGGGCCGACGGGCTCATCATCGAAGTCCACAACAATCCGGCCGAAGCGCTCTCGGATGGGCCGCAGTCGCTCAAGCCGGACAAGTTCGCCAAGCTGATGGCCGAACTTCGGCCGTTGGCCCAGGTGCTGGGGAGGTCGCTATGATCATCATCCTGAAGTCGGGTATCGGAGACGCGGAGATCGACGACGTCTGCCGCCGCGTGACCGAGATGGGCTACGCGCCGCACATCATTCGCGGCGAGTTCAAGACCATTGTCGCGGCGGTCGGAGAAGAGCGGGGGCGGCCCGATCTCCGCCTGCTCGAGGCGGTCGAGACGGTCGAGTCGGTTATGCCCGTCCAGCAGCCCTTCAAGCTCGCGAGCCGTGAAGTCCGGCAGGAGCCCACCGAGGTGCGCGTCAACGGCGTGGTCATCGGCGGCAAGGCCGTTGTCGTCATGGCGGGGCCCTGCTCGGTCGAGTCGGAGGCGCAGATGGTCGAGGTCGCCGACCGCGTCAAGGAGTCGGGCGCGAAGATCCTCCGCGGCGGCGCGTTCAAGCCGCGGACCTCGCCGTATGCGTTCCAGGGGCTCAAGGAACAGGGGCTCAAGTACCTGGCCGAGGCGCGCAAGCGCACGGGACTGCCCGTCGTGACGGAAGTGCTCGAGACCGAGAGCGTGGATCTCGTCGCTGAGTACGCCGACATACTGCAGATCGGCGCACGCAACATCCAGAACTTCACGCTGCTGCGGCGGGTAGGCGAGATGGGCAAGCCGGTGCTGCTCAAGCGCGGCATGGCGACCAGCATCCAGGAGTTCCTGCTCTCGGCCGAGTACATTCTGGCCGCGGGCAACCCGAACGTCATCCTCTGCGAGCGCGGCATCCGCACGTTCGAGACCTCGACGCGTTTCACGCTCGATCTGAACGCGGTGCCGGTGCTGAAGAAGCTCTCCCACCTGCCGGTCTTCGTGGATCCGTCGCATGGTACCGGCCACTGGGACCTCGTGGCGCCCATGGCCAAGGGGGCGGTCGCCTGCGGCGCCGACGGGCTCATCATCGAGGTGCATCCGAAGCCCGAGGAGGCGCTCTCCGACGGGCCGCAGTCGCTCAAGCCCGCGAAGTTCGCCCAGCTCATGCGCGAGCTTCGTCCCGTCGCTGAAGCGGTCGGCCGGAGCTTGTAGTCGCGGGCAGCAAGCCGGGCCGCGGCGGCGGGGGCGCCGATCAACTCAGCCCTCGCCTCGCGGCTGGGCCGCTCAGCTCGAACGGCGACCCCCAACAGCACGGGAGTTCGTGGGCATCCCCCGCTGCCCCGGCCGGCTTGCTGCCCCCCGCGAGGTCACGAGGACGCCCGTCAAGCCAAGTAGGCTATAGTCGAGGGGTATGCGTGGCGTGTGGGAGTGGTGCCTGAAATACCTGCCTGAGGACCGGACCAACCGGTATCTCGTCGTCACGGTCATCGTGTCGGTGCTCTTCCACATCCTCATCGGCGTGGGGCTGATCGTGGGCGGCGACATCGAGCAGCGGAAGATCATGGCCAAGCGCGGCGAGGCGCTCCTCGTGGACATGGCTCCCGACAAGCCGAAAGAGTCGGCCCCGCTCGGCGATCCTTCGCGCCCGGCGGTCCCCAACATACCTGAGCCGCCACGCCGGGCCGCGCCTCCGGCGCCCCCGGCTCCCAAGGCCGCGCCGACGCCACCGGCGCCCGCGGCTCCGCCGGCGCCCGCGGCTCCCAGAGTCGCGGAAGCTCCCAAGGCCGCGCCCAAGGCGCCGCCCGCGGCGCCCAAGTCCGCCGATCCCGGCCCAGCGCCCAAGGCGGCTCCGCCGACCCCAGCTCCCGACCAAGGTCAGAGTGCGAAAGCTGCGCCACAACCGCCCGCGGCGCAGCCTCAGCCGCCGGTGCAGCCTCCCGCGCCGGCCGCCGATCCGCGCGTCGCCTCGGCGCCGCCACAGCCTCCGCCCGCGGCGGCGATGTTCCGTCGGGGAGGGGGAGGAGGGCTCAAGGGCGGCCGAGGAGGCATCGAGGGCGAGGCGATCCCGCTCGACACGCCCGAGCCGAAGTTCCAAGACTACTTCAACCAGATCCGCGAACGGATCAAGAGTAAGTGGATCTACCCGTACGAGGCTTCCAGCCGCGGTATCGAGGGCGAGCTGCAGATCGAGTTCGGCATCGCGAAGAGCGGGGAGCTCCAGTTCATCGAGAGGCGCCGCTCCTCGGGCGTCGAGATCCTCGACGACTATGCCATGCGCGCCGTCCAGCTGGCCTCGCCCTTCCCGCCCGTGCCGGACGCGATCTCCAAGGGCGGCCTGCCCATCAACGGGAGCTTCCGCTACCATATCCTCGGCTCCGGCCTCATCAACAACTACCTGCGTTGAGCCCCCGGAACGGGGACGGTGCCCTTGACAGCCGTGTCGGCTATCCTGTAGTCTCGGTTGTACTTTTTGGCGTAGGCTCGTAGCTCAGCGGGAGAGCGCTACCTTGACACGGTAGAGGTCGGCGGTTCGACACCGCCCGAGCCTACCATTTACTCCACCAGTCGTTGAGGAGTGCACATCGTCGGGAACGGGCAGCACGTGTGTGGTTGAGGGAGTGCGAAGCATCACCGGGCGCAATCCCCGTGATGCTTTTCTGTGTTTAATGACTGGACGCAAGGCACAGACATGATCAAGTCCGAAGAGGATCGGCACCTCAAGCTCGCTGGGGAGACGGACTGCGCCCCGGAGCCGCTGCCGACTCTCCGCCACTCGACGGCGCATCTGATGGCCCAGGCCGTCACGCAGATCTTCCCCGAGGTCAAGGTCGCCATCGGTCCGGCCATCCAGGACGGCTTCTACTACGATTTCGCGAAGCCCGCGCCCTTCACGCCCGAGGACCTCGAGCGCATCGAAGCCGGGATGCGGGAGCTGGCGAAGCAGGACCTGCCCTTCAGCCGCGAGGAGATGGCGCGCGACAAGGCGATCCGCTTCTTCGAGGAGCGCGGCGAGCCCTTCAAGGTCGAGATCCTGCGCGGCATCGACGCGCCCACGGTCTCGTTCTACCGCCAGGGCGACTTCGTGGACCTCTGCCGCGGGCCGCACGTGGCCTCGACCGGGGCGATCCGGTTCTTCAAGCTCCTCTCGTCTTCGGGCGCCTACTGGCGCGGGAGCGAGAAGAACCCGATGCTCCAGCGGATCTACGGCACCGCGTGGCTGACCAAGGAAGAACTGGACCAATACCTGTGGCGGCTCGAAGAGGCCAAGAAGCGCGACCACCGCAAGCTCGGACGTGAGCTCGACCTCTTCGAGTTCCACGACATCTCGCCAGGCGCCCCCTTCTGGCTGCCGGGCGGGATGGTCCTGGTCCGGGAGCTGGAGAAGTTCGCCCGCGAGTCCCTGGATGCCCGAGGCTACCAGGAGATCTCGACGCCCATGCTCGTGAACAAGAAGCTGTGGGAGCAATCGGGACACTGGGACTACTACCAGGACAACATGTTCAAGGTCGAGGTCGAGGACGAGACCTTCAGCCTGAAGCCGATGAACTGTCCCGAGTCGACGTACGTGTATCGGCGGACGGTGCGGTCGTACCGCGATCTGCCGATCCGCTATTCCGAGATGGGCCGCTGCCACCGCAACGAGCGCTCCGGCACGCTCACCGGCCTGATCCGCGTGCGGCAGTTCACCCAGGACGACGCGCACATTTATTGCCGCCCGGACCAGCTCCAGGCGGAGATCACGGACCTGCTGGACCTCGTGCGCGAGTGGTACGGGACCTTCGGCCTCCGGCCGTCGTACCGTCTCTCGACGCGTCCGGCCGACAAGCTCGGCACGGAGCAGCAGTGGGACCTGGCGGAGGACGGCCTCCACGAGGCGCTGCGCGCGAACGGTCTCGCCTACGACCAGGACAAGGGCGGCGGGGCCTTCTACGGGCCGAAGATCGATATCGACGTCGAGGACACGCTGGCCCGGCAGTGGCAGCTCGCCACGATCCAGGTCGATCTGACGATGCTGCCCGAGCGCATGGGGTGCGAGTACATCGACACCGACGGCCAGCCCAAGCGGCCGGTCGTGATCCACCGCGTCATCTTCGGCTCCTACGAGCGCTTCATCGCCATCCTGACCGAGCATTTCGCCGGCGCGTTCCCGACGTGGCTCGCGCCCGTGCAGGCCCGCGTCCTGCCCGTGAGCGAGAAGCACGCCGAGTACGGCAAGGCCGTGCACGCGCGGCTGCGCGCAGCCGGGCTCCGTGCCCACCTCGACGACCGCAACGAGAAGCTCGGCTACCGCATCCGCGAGGCGCAGGTGCACAAGGTGCCGTACACGCTGGTGGTCGGTGAACGCGAGGCGCAGCAGGACACGGCGAGCCTGCGCCCCCGCGGCAGCGACCAGTCGGCCGTCCTGCCCGTGAACGAAATCCTTGCCGCGTTGGCCGCCGAGATCGGCAGCCGTTCCGCCACCCTCACCGTGGGCCGCTCAGGTTGAGCGCCGCCCGCAGCTAGGAGCCACGCCCATACAGTCCAAGGAGATCCGCATCAACGAGGGCATTCGCGTTCGGGAGGTCCGCGTGGTCAGCGCGGACGGCGAGCAGCTGGGGGTCCTGCCCATCGCGCAGGCGCTGGAGCTGGCGCGGCAGGGGGAGATGGATCTCGTCGAGGTGGCGGCCGAGGCGGCGCCCCCCGTGTGCCGGATCATGGACTTCGGGAAGTACAAGTACATGCAGGCGCGCCGCCAGAAGGACGCGCGGAAGAAGCAGACGACGATCCAGGTGAAGGAGGTCAAGCTCGGGCCCAAGACGGACACTCACGATTTCGATTTCAAGGCGAAGCACGTGAGACGCTTCCTTGAAGAAGGCAACAAGGCCAAGGTGACCGTGCGCTTCAAGGGACGCGAGATGGCCCACACGGAGCTCGGGTGGAAGATGCTGAACAAGATGACGGAGATCATGGCCGACATGGCGATCATCGAGAGCCACCCTCGGATGGAAGGGCGCATGCTCTCCATGATCCTGTCGCCGAAGCCACATTAAGACCCCTCACCCTGCCCTCTCCCCAGAGGGGCGAGGGGAATAAGGAAAGAGGCTCATTATGCCGAAGATGAAGACGAAGCGGGCCGCGGCCAAGCGCCTCAGGGTGACGGCGAGCGGCAAGCTCATGGGCAGGAGCGGTTGGAAGCGGCACCTCTTGGAAGCCAAGAGCCCCAAGCGGCGGCGCAAGCTCCGCGGGCCGAGGTTGATCGCTAAAGCGGACGTGCCGAGACTCAAGCGGCTGGTACCGTACCTATAAGAGCGGGAAGGAGACACTTACATGCCACGGGCAAAGGGCGGGTCCAAGACCCGCCAGCGCAGGAAGAAGGTGCTCAAGAAGGCCAAGGGTTATTTCGGCGGGCGCCGCAAGCTCTACCGCACGGCCGCCGAGACGGTGCTCCGCGCCGGGGCCTTCGCCTACAAGGGCCGCAAGCAGAAGAAGCGCCGCGCGCGCGCGCTCTGGATCATCCGCGTCAATGCCGCGTGCCGGCAGCTGGGTCTCTCCTACTCGGTCTTCATGGCCGGGCTCAAGAAGGCCGGCATCACGCTTGACCGCAAGATCCTGGCCGAGCTCGCCGTCTCGGATCCGCCCGCCTTCGCGAAGCTCGCGTCGATCGTCGCCGCCCAGCGGGGCTGAGCAGGGTGGCAGGGGACCCGCGGGTCCAGGAAATCCTCGACCGGGCCCTGGCGGACATCGCCGGGGCCCGATCCACGTCCGCCCTCGAGCAGCTGCGCGTGCGCGTGCTCGGGCGCTCGGGCGAGCTGACCGCGCTCCTGCGCGGGCTCGGCCAGATCGCCGCCGCCGAGCGCCCGCGGGTCGGCCAGGAGGCCAACCGCGCCAAGGAGCAGATCGAGGAGGCGCTCGCCGCCAGGCTCGAGGCGCTCAAGCCCGAGGAGTACCGCCAGTCGCTCGCCTCCCGGCGCGTGGACCTGACGCTGCCGGGGCGCGCCACCCGGCCCGGCGCCGTCCACCCGATCATCCGCGTCCAGGACGAGATCATCGGGATCTTCGAAGGGCTCGGGTTCTCCGTGGCCGAGGGGCCCGAGGTCGAGAGCGACTACTACAACTTCGCGGCGCTCAACTTCCCCGACGACCACCCCGCGCGCGACATGCAGGACACCTTTCACCTGTCGGCGGACACGCTGCTCCGCACGCACACCTCGCCGGTGCAGATCCGGACCATGAAGGCGCAGCCGCCCCCGGTGCGCGTCATCTGCCCGGGCAAAACGTACCGCCGTGACGCCGACAACACGCATTCCCCGATGTTCCACCAGGTGGAGGGCCTGGCGGTGGACGCCAATATCTCGATGGGCGACCTCAAGGGCACGCTCGAGCTCTTCGCCCGCGAGATGTTCGGCCCGGGCGCCGCGATCCGCTTCCGCCCATCCTTCTTCCCGTTCACGGAGCCCTCGGCGGAGGTGGACGTCCGCTGCTTCGCCTGCGCGGGCGCCGGCTGCCGGGTCTGCTCGCAGTCGGGCTGGCTCGAGATCCTGGGCTCGGGCATGGTGCATCCCAACGTGCTGCGCAATGTCGGCTATGACAGCGAGCAGGTGACGGGCTGGGCCTTCGGCATGGGCGTCGAGCGGGTGGCCATGCTGAAGTACGGGATCGACGACATCCGCCTCTTCTTCGAGAACGACATGCGCTTCTTGGAACAGTTCACCCCGTGAAGATTTCCCACCGCTGGCTGCTCGAGTTCGTCGAGACGGACCTCCCGCCCGCCGCGATCGCCGACCGCCTGGTCAACGCCGGCATCGAGGTGCCCTCCGTCTCGCCGCTCGTCGAGGGGCTCTCTGGCGTGGTCGTCGGCGAGATCGAGGCGATCGAAAAAGACCTGGGCGTCACACCCGCCGGCCACCACAATCGCCTCTGCCGGGTCGCGCTGCCCAACAAGAAATTCTCGGTGATCTGCGGCGCGCCCAATGCCGCTGCCGACCTCCGCACAGCGTTCGCGCCTCCCGGAGCTACCCTGCCCGGAGGCCGCGCGATCAAGGCCGCGAAGATCCGCGGCACGGTCTCCGAAGGGATGCTCTGCTCCGAGCTGGAGCTCGGCATCGGCCAGGACGGCTCGGTCATCCTCGAGCTGCCCGCCGACGCGCCGCTCGGCGCCCCGCTCATCCAGTACCTGGGCCTCGATGACACCATCCTCGAGATCGAGATCACCCCGAACCGCCCCGACGCGCTCAGCATCGTCGGCGTGGCGCGGGAAGTCGCGGCGCTCACGGGCGCGCCCTTCCGCTTCCCGCAGATCGCGGTCAAGGAAGGGGAGACCGAGGCAGCAATGCTCGCGACGGTCGAGATCCTCGACCCCGACCTCTGCCCGCGCTATGCCGCGCGCGTCATCACCGGCCTCACGGTCAAGCCCTCGCCGCCGTGGCTCGCCCAGCGGCTCCGCGCGGTGGGCCTGCGGCCCATCAACAACCTCGTGGACGTGACGAACTACGTCCTCTGGGAGATGGGCCAGCCGCTCCACGCCTTCGACTACGACACCATCTCCCAGCACGCGATCGTGGTGCGGCGGGCGCGGCCGGGCGAGCGGCTCCGGACGCTCGACGGGCAGGACAGAGCGCTCGAGCCCGACATGCTGATGATCTGCGATCCCGAGCGCGCCGTCGCCATCGGCGGCGTCATGGGCGGCGGCCACACCGAGGTGACGGCGGCCACGACGACGGTGCTGCTCGAGAGCGCCTACTTCAACCCTGGCTCCGTCCGCCGGACCGCGCGCGCTCTCGGGCTGCACACCGACGCCGCGTACCGCTTCGAGCGCGGCGCCGACATCGAAGGGCTCCGCGAGGCTCTCGACCGCGCCGCCCAGCTCATGGCAGACCTCGGCGGCGGCGCGGTCGCCAAGGGCGTCGTCGATGTCTACCCGGGGCCGAAGCCCCGCCCGCGCATCGCGCTTCGCCGCTCGCGCATCGACCGGCTCATCGGCGCCTGCCCACCCAGCGAGGAGGTCGTGAGGATCCTCCAGGCGCTGGGCTTCGCCGTCGATGACTCGGGGGTCGCGCTCCAGGTCGTGGTGCCGAGCTTCCGGCGCGACATTGCCCAGGAGGACGACCTGGTCGAGGAGATCATCCGCGTCTGGGGCTACGATAAGATCCCCTCGACGCTGTCGAAGGGCAGCCAGCTCCAGCCCGTGACGCGCCCCGCCGATCTCACGCTCTCAGGCAACGTGACGGCCGCGCTGACTGCGGCGGGCCTCTACCAGGCCGTCACGTATGCCTTCGTCGATCCCGGGCGCCTCGCGGCGATGGGTTGGAGCGCGCCCGAGGCCCTGATCGCGCTCCAGAACCCGATCTCCGTCGAGCGCTCCGTCCTGCGCCCGTCGCTGGCCCCGGGGCTCCTCGAGGTGGTCGCGCTCAACGGCAGCCGCCAGATCCCCGACGTGCGCGTGTTCGAGATCGGCCAGACCTTCGCTCCCCATCGGGATGAAGACGGAGATTGTCCCGCCCACGAAGAGCTCTGGGTCGCTGTGGTGCTGACGGGGCAGCGCGCGGCCCGCGCCTGGCACGCGGGCCGCGAGCGCGCGGACGTCTACGACGCGAAGGGCGCCGCCGAGCTGGTCGTGGGCGCCGCGGGAGTGGGCGAGGCGGGCGTCACGCCCTATGTGGCCGGCAAGGGCCCGCGCTATCTCGAGGAGGGTCGCGCGGCCGCGCTCACCGCCGGCGACCGCGAGATCGGCTGGTTCGGCGAGGTCGCGCTCCACGTGCGTGAGGCCTTCGACCTGCCGGCGCCGCTCTTCCTCGCCGAAGTGTCGCTGACCGCGCTGCTCGCGCTGCCGCGTCGCGAGATCCGCTACGAGCCGCTGCCGCGCTTCCCGGCCGTCCAGCGGGACCTCGCGGTCGTCGTGCCGACCGAGGTGACGGCGGGGCAGGTCGAGGCCGCGATCCGCGCGATGACGCTGCCGCTCCTGTCGCGGATCACGCTCTTCGACGTCTACGAGGGCGGCCAGGTCGGCGCCGGCAAGCGGAGCCTCGCCTGGAGCCTGACCTTCCAGGCGGCCGACCGCACGCTCACCGACAAGGAAGTCAATGATCTCCACGCCAAGATCGTCGCCGAGATCGGCCGCCGCTTCGCGGCCGAGATCAGGGGGGTGTCATGACCGAGCCGCTCGGGGAGCGACTGGAGGAGCTCGAGAAGGCCGTCAGACGCGCGGCGGAAGTCATCGCGACGCTCCGCAAGGAGCGCGACACGCTCGTGTCGAAGGCGGGGGCGGGCGACGCCGACCGCGCCGAGCTTCAGCGCCTGCGCCAGGAGCGCAAGGAGACGCTGTCGCAGGTCAACGCCATGCTCAAAGAGATGGAGAAGCTCGACCTATGAGCGAGATGCAGCGGGTCGAGGTCGAGATCCTCGGGCAGAAGTACACGATCAGGAGCGAGGCCGATCCCAAGTATGTCCGCGACCTCGCGGCCTACGTCGAGAAGCGCGTCAAGAGCGTGGAAGGGCAGATGCGCGGCCAGGACCCCGTCAAGGCGCTGGCGCTGGCGGCGCTGTATATCGCCGACGAGCTGTTCCGCGCCCGCGAGGAGCTGTCCAAGTTCGAGGGCGACCTGCCCAAGCGCATCGGGGCGATGGTGGACCTGCTCGAGGCGATCGTCCCCGCCAAGGGCCAGCGGTAGCCGAAGTATCTCTTGACTGGGTGGGGCCCCCGGGGGTACACAGGGGAAGCCCTGCGCTGTTTGTGATGTCGGGGGGAAGTTTCAACCTCGATACACATGAGGACGCCGCTCAAGAGGGTGGTGCGCATGCCCCTCACACGAGGGGAAGCCTGAAGCCCTCCATTTTGGCGCCCACCTGGCTTGCCAGGTTCGAAACACCGTCGGCACACGGCAGAGGCGGGGCGCCTCCTTCGTTGACTTTCCTTCCGCAAAGAGTCTATACTTTCGATGGTTTTTCGCTGTCGCGAAGGTCCTGATCGTCCTTATCAGTCCGGGGCCGTCCCCGGTTGGAGATAGCAATGGACGTCAAGCTTGTCCTGATCATCCTGGTTCCGCTCGTCGCCCTCCTGGCTCTCTTCGTCGGCTACATGGGACACAAGCTCGCGACCGCCCGCAGGCTCGGCGACGCCGAGACACGCGCCAAGCGCATCCTCGACGACGCCCAGCGCGCCGTGGAGCAGACGCGCGCGGAGGCCGAGGGCAAGTTCCGCGAGGGCGAGGCCCGCATCCGCACCGTCGAGCTCGAGGCCAAGGAGACGGCGCTCAAGGCGCGCAGCGAGCTCGAGCAGGAGACGCGCGCGCGCCAGAAGGAGATCCAGGAGGTCGAGCGCCGCGTGGTCCAGCAGGAAGAGCAGCTGGCCCGCCAGCTCGACCAGCTCGACCGGCGAGAGAGCGAGATCCAGTCTCGCGACCGCGCGCTGGGCGAAAGGGACAAGAGCATTGTCGCGAAAGAGGCGCAGCTGAATTCCGCGCTCGATGACCAGCGGAGGAAGCTCGAGGGCATCGCCGGTCTCACCGCGGAAGAGGCCAAGCGGCAGCTCATGGCCCAGGTCGAGGTCGAGTCCCGTCGCGAGGCCCAGCTCCTCGGGATGCGGCTCGAGGAGGAGGCGAGGGAGACCGCCCAGGTCAAGGCGAGGGAAGTCCTGGCCACGACGATCCAGCGGCTGGCGCCCGACTACACGGTCGAGACCGCGGTGTCCATCGTGAACCTGCCGTCGGACGACATGAAGGGGCGCATCATCGGCCGCGAGGGGCGAAACATCCGCGCGCTCGAGCTACACACGGGGGTGGACCTGATCGTCGACGACACGCCCGAGGCTGTCCTCATCTCCGCGTACGACCCGTATCGTCGGGAGATCGCGAGGCTGGCGCTCCAGAAGCTGATCGCCGACGGGCGCATCCACCCGGCGCGCATCGAGGAGGTCGTCGAGAAGGTCAAGAAGGAGATGGAGGACCACCTCAAGGAAGAGGGCGAGAAGGCCTGCTTCGAGGTGGGCGTCCACGGACTGCACCCCGAGCTCGTCAAGCTCGTGGGGCGCATGAAGTTCCGAACTTCGTACGGCCAGAATTGCCTCCAGCACTCGAAGGAAGTCGCCTGGCTCGCGGGCATGATGGCGGCCGAGATCAAGGCCGACGTCAAGCTGGCCAAGCGCATGGGGCTGCTCCACGACATCGGCAAGGCGCTCACGCACGAGCAGGAGGGCAGCCACCCGGAGCTCAGTCTGCAGGTGCTGACCAAGTACGGCGAGTCGCCGCAGATCATCAACGCCGCGCTCTGCGGCCACGAGAACGTCGAGCCCGAGACCATCGAGGCGGTGCTGACCGAGGCGGCCGATGGCATCTCCGCGGCCCGGCCCGGCGCGCGCCGCGATGTCCTCGAGAGCTACATCAAGCGCCTGGCCAAGCTCGAGGAGATCGCCATGTCCTACAAGGGCGTGGAGATGTGCTACGCGATCCAGGCCGGGCGCGAGCTCCGCGTCATGACCAAGTCCGAGCAGATCTCCGACCTCGACGCCCACCAGCTGGCCAAGGACATCTCCAAGCGCATCGAGGCCGAGATGCAGTACCCCGGCCACATCAAGGTCATCGTCATCCGCGAGACACGCGCGGTGGAAGTGGCGAAGTGAAGCGCCCAACGAGGATCCCTCTGGTGGCGACGCGGATGCTCAATGCCTAAGCCGCTCACCATCCTCTGCGTCGGCGACGTCTTCGGAGAGCCGGGGCGCAAGGCCGTGCACGCGCTCCTGCCGCGCCTCCGCAAGCAGCACGAGGCCGACCTGGCCATCGTCAACGTGGAGAACGCCGCGGCCGGCTTCGGGGTTACGCCGCTGATCGCGCGGACGTTCCTCGAGCATGGTGTAGACGTGATGACCTCCGGCAACCACATCTGGGACAAGAAGGAGATCATCGAGTACATCGGGAAGGAGAACCTGCTCCTCCGCCCGGCCAACTTCCCGGCGGGCGCCCCCGGTGTCGGCCACGTGACCGTCAAGGCGGGCCCGCACAAGGTCGCGGTGCTGAACCTCATGGGGCGCGTGTTCATGCTGCCCATCGACTGCCCGTTCCAGAAAGCCGACGAGATCCTGCCGGAGCTCCGCAAGGACACGCCGATCATCATCGTGGACATGCACGCCGAGGCGACGAGCGAGTCGCAGGCCATGGGCTGGTATCTCGACGGGCGGGTCAGCGCCGTGGTGGGGACGCACCGGCACGTGCAGACCGCGGACGAGCGCGTGCTGCCGCAGGGCACCGCCTACATCACCGACCTCGGCATGACGGGTCCGACCGACTCCGTCATCGGCGTGGACAAGGACCTCGCGCTCCAGCGCTTCCTCTCGCAGATGCCGAACCGCTTCGAGCCCGCCAAGGGCCCAGTCGCCCTCCACGGCGTCGTGATCCGGATCGACCCTGACACGGGCCGGGGGCTGTCCATCGAGCGGCTGCGCGTCCCTCTCCCCGACTAAGGCCGGTGCAGATCCTCGAGGGCAAGGCGGTCGCGGCGAAGGTCCTGGCCGAGGTCAAGGCCGGCGTCGCCGCCCTCACAGCCAGGACCGGCGTCCAGCCGACGCTCGCGGTCGTCCTGGTCGGCGAAGACCCCGCGTCCCAGATCTACGTCCGCAACAAGAAGCGCGCGGCCGACGACGTCGGCATCGCCTCGCGCGACTTCCTCTTCCCCGCCGGCTGCTCCCAGGCGGAGCTGTCCGAAACTATCCGGAAGATAAACGGAGACTCATCCGTCCACGGCATCCTCCTCCAGCTGCCGCTGCCCAAGGGGCTGGACGAGAACGAAGCCGTCAATGCCATCGCCCCCGCCAAGGACGCCGACGGCCTGCACCCGGTGAGCCTGGGCAATCTGCTGGCGGGCAAGCCCTCCATGGTCCCGTGCACGCCCGCCGGCTGCCTCGAGATCCTGGATCATTACGGGATTCCGCTCGAGGGCGCCGAGGCCGTCGTGGTCGGGCGCTCGCGTCTCGTCGGCAAGCCGCTGGCCCAGCTGCTGCTCGCGCGCAATGCGACGGTGACCATGTGCCATACGCGCACGCGCGACCTCGCCGGGCACTGCCGCCGCGCCGACGTCCTCTGCGTGGCCGCGGGCAGGCCGCGATTCATCACCGGTGACATGGTGAAGGAGGGCGCCGTCATCATCGACGTCGGCGTCAACCGCCTCGACACGGGCAAGCTCGCCGGCGACGTGGATTTCGACTCTGCCTCGAAGCGGGCGCGCGCGATCACCCCCGTGCCGGGCGGCGTCGGTCTCATGACCGTGGCCATGCTCATGCGCAACACCCTCCTCGCGGCCACGCGCCAGCTGGGTGTCTCGTGACCGCTCTGTCCCCCTCACCCTGCCCTCTCCCCAAAGGGGAGAGGGGTTCGGATGGTGCCATTGGGGCGGGGGTAGGGATTACTAGGGTCTCCCTCTCCCCCATCGGGGGAGAGGGCAGGGTGAGGGGGCAGGTTCACGAGCATCTGCGTCGTTACGCGCGTCGACTTCGACGCGACCAGACGGATGCGGAGAGGAGCTTGTGGTCGCGACTTCGGGATCGCGGACTCGTCGGCGCAAGATTTCGGCGCCAGCATCCCATCGGCCCCTTCATCTCAGACTTTTGCTGCACCGAAGCCAGGCTGGTCATTGAGCTCGACGGCGGCCAGCACGCGCTGCGGCTGCGTGAAGATCAGGCACGCACGAAGTACCTCGAGTCCCAGGGGTACGTCGTCCTCCGCTTCTGGGACAACGAGGCCCTGACGAATACGGAAGGAGTACTTGACCGCATCGTTGAGGCGCTCGGCGTCAAAGGATCTCCCCCCTCGCCTTCTCTCCCCTCACCCTGCCCTCTCCCCAAAGGGGAGAGGGGTTCGAGAGGGCGCGCATGAGCGAGGGTGAGCGGCGGGTTTTCACGGTTTCGGAGCTGACGGTGCGGCTCAAGGCGGCGCTCGAGGAGGCGTTCCCGGCCGTCTGGGTCGAGGGGGAGATCTCGAACCTGCGCACGCCCGGCTCGGGCCACGCCTACTTCACGCTCAAGGACGAGGGCGCGCAGCTCTCGGCCGTCCTCTTCCGCGGGCGGGGCAGGCGCGTGCGCTTCGATCTCGAAGACGGCATGCAGGTGCTGGCCTTCGGCGGGCTCGACGTCTACGCCGCCCGCGGACAGTACCAGCTGGTCGTCGAGATGATGGAGCCCAAGGGCCTCGGCGCGCTCCAGCTTGCCTTCGAACAGCTCAAGCGCAAGCTCGAGGCGGAAGGCCTTTTCGACGAGGGGCGCAAGCGGCCGCTGCCGGCCTTTCCCCGCGTGATCGGCGTCGTCACGTCGCCCACGGGCGCCGCCATCCGGGACATCCTCAACATCATCGGGCGCCGCTTCGGCGACCTGCGCATCCTCATCGCGCCCGTCCGCGTGCAGGGCGACGAGGCGCCCGGCGAGATCGTCAAGGCTTTGGAGAATCTCCAGACGGTTCCGGATCTCGACGTCGTCATCGTCGGGCGGGGAGGGGGCTCGGTCGAGGACCTCTGGGCCTTCAACGACGAGGGCGTCGCGCGCGCCATCGCGGCCTGCCGCGTGCCCGTGATCTCCGCCGTCGGCCACGAGACGGATTTCACCATCGCGGATTTCGTGGCCGACCAGCGCGCGCCGACCCCTTCGGCAGCGGCCGAGCTCGTGGTGCGGGAGAAGCTCGTGGTGATCGAGACGCTCGCCGATCTCTACGCGCGGCTCAAGCAGGCGGTCACCGCCGAGGTCGCGGCGTACCGGGAACGCGTCGAGTTCCTGAGCCGCCGCCGCGTGCTGACGGATCCCGCGCGCGCGCTCCGCGATCTCCACCGCCGCCTCGACGAGCTCCAGGGCCGCCTGCGCCTAGGCCTCCGCTCGAGCCAGCGCCAGGTCAGGCACCGCGTGGCGCTCGCCACCGGCGCCTTGCGCTCACGTAATCCCTTGGCTAGGATTGCCGGCGGCGCGGCGCTGCTCGTCCAGCTGAGGGGCCGGCTCGTGGCCGCGGCCGCGCACAGCATGAAGGCGTCGCGCTCCCGCTTCGCCGAGACGGTCGGCCGGCTCGAGAGCCTCTCGCCTTTGGGAGTGCTGGCGCGCGGATACAGCCTGACGCGCCTGCCCTCGGGGGCCGTCGTGCGGAGCGCCGGGCAGGTCGCCGTGGGCGACCCCCTCGAGATCCTCCTGTACCAAGGCGCGCTCGGGGCGCGCGTGACCGACGTCAAGGAACGGGATGAAAGACATCAAGTTTGAGGACGCGGTTCAGCGGCTCGAGCAGATCGTGGACCAGCTCGAGGCCGGCGACCTGCCGCTCGAGCAGTCGCTCAAGGTTTTCGAAGAGGGCGTCGCGCTCGCCCGCCGCTGCGCCAAGTACCTCGAGGAGGCCGAGAAGCGCATCGAGCTCCTGACCAAGGACGAGTCGGGGCTGCTCAAGGTCGAGCCCTTCGAGTGGGACAAGGACGCCCAGTCATGAAGATCCACCAGCCGTGACGATGGGGCAGTCGTGAGCTTCGATCTCGCCGCCTACATGGCCGAGCAGACCCGCGCCGTCGACCAGGCGCTCGGCCGCTTCCTGCCGGCCGAGTCGGCGCCGCCCGAGACGCTCCACCGGGCCATGCGGTACAGCGTCTTCGCCGGCGGCAAGCGCCTGCGTCCCGTCCTCGTCATCGCCGGCGCCGAGGCGGTCGGCGGCAGCCCGGACGACGTCATGCCGACGGCCTGCGCCGTGGAGATGATCCACACGTACTCGCTGATCCACGACGATTTGCCCGCCATGGACAACGACGACTTCCGTCGCGGCGTGCCGACCAACCACAAGGTTTTCGGAGAGGCCCTCGCCATCTTGGCGGGGGACGCGTTGCTGACACTGGCGTTCCGCCTGCTGGCCGACAATGTGCCGGCCACGTCGAGCGGGCCGCGGCTCCGTGACGTCCTCGTCGAGATCGCCGACGCCGCGGGAAGCCCGGGCATGGTCGGCGGACAGGTGGCCGACATCGAGTGCGAGGGCAAACCGGCCGACGCGGAAATCGTGGACTACATCCACACGCACAAGACGGCCGCCCTGATCCGCGCCTCGATCCGCGCCGGCGCCATCCTGTCGGGCGCGACGCCGGCCCAGCTCGACGCCCTCGGTGTCGTGGGCGGCGCTCTCGGGCTGGCCTTCCAGATCATGGACGACATTCTCGACGTCACCGCGACCACGGAAGAGCTCGGCAAGACGGCCGGCAAGGACCAGGCGCAGCAGAAGGCGACGTACCCGGCCGTCCACGGCATCGAGGTCTCCCGCCGCCGGGCGCAGGCCCTCGTCGCCGAGGCGCACGCGGCGCTCGCGCCCTTCGGCCCGCGGGCGCTGCCGCTCAAGGAGCTCGGCACCTTCATGATCGAGCGGAAGGCCTGAGCGTGTCCGAGATCCGCACCGTCCACGCCCGCGAGATCCTCGACTCGCGCGGCAATCCCACGGTCGAGGTCGAAGTCTGGCTCGACTCGGGCGCCTTCGGCCGCGCCATGGTGCCCTCGGGCGCCTCGACGGGCACGCGCGAGGCCGTCGAGCTGCGCGACGACGACGACACCCGCTACGGCGGCAAGGGCGTGCGCCAGGCGGTGCGCAACGTGACGGAGACCATCGCCCCCGAGGTCGAAGGTCTCGAGGCGACGGAACAGGCCGCCGTGGACCGCGCGCTGCTCGAGCTCGACGGCACGCCGAACAAGTCGGGCCTCGGCGCCAATGCGCTCCTCGGCGTGTCGCTGGCCGTCGCGCGCGCCGGCGCCGACGAGTGCGGCCTGCCGCTCTACCAGTACCTGGGCGGGCCGGGCGCCCGGATCATGCCGGTGCCCATGATGAACGTGCTCAACGGCGGCGCGCACGCCGACAACGGCCTGGACATCCAGGAGTTTATGATCGTGCCCGCGGGGGCGGGCTCCTTCGGCGAGGCCCTCCGGGTCGGCGTCGAGGTCTTCCACGCACTTCGGAAGCTGCTCAAGGACAAGGGCCTCTCGACGGGCGTGGGCGACGAGGGCGGCTTTGCCCCGAGCCTGCCCGGCAACGAAGCGGCGCTCGACTTCGTGCTGCGCGCCATCGAGCGCGCCGGTTACCGGCCCGGGGAGGACGTCTTCCTCGCCCTCGACCCGGCGGCAAGCGAGTTCGGCAAGCACGGGCGCTACCGCCTGCGCGCCGATCGCGCCGACAAGTCCCGCGAGGAGATGATCGCGTTTTACGAGCAGCTCCTCTCGCGCTACCCCATCTGCTCGATCGAGGACGGCCTGGGCGAGGACGACTGGGAGGGGTGGCGGGCGCTGACCCAGCGGCTGGGCTCGCGCATCCAGATCGTGGGCGACGACATCTTCGTCACCAGCCCGGCCATCCTCCAGGAGGGCATCCGCAAGGGGATCGCGAATGCGATTCTCGTCAAGCTGAACCAGATCGGCACGCTGACCGAGACGCTCGAGACGATCGAGCTGGCCAAGCGCGCCGGCTACGGCACGATCATCTCGCACCGCTCGGGCGAGACCGAGGACACCTTTGTCGCGGACCTGGCCGTCGCCGTCAACGCCGGGCAGATCAAGACCGGCTCGCTCTCCCGCGGCGAGCGCACCGCGAAATACAACCAGCTCCTGCGCATCGAGGAGGAGCTGGGCCCGTCCGCCGTCTGGCCCGGGCGGGCCGCCTTCGGGAGCCGGGCCCGGTGAACGTGCGCTCGCTGCGTCTCCTCCGCACGGCGGTGCTGGCGGTGCTGGCTGTCTCGTTCGCGGCCTACGGTGGGCAGAGCCTCACGCGCGTGTGGACGCTCAAGAAGGAAGTCGAGAACCTCGAGCGCGAGGTGGGCGCGCTCCGCGCCGAGACCGTGCGGCTGACGGCCGACGTGGACCGCCTCCGGACCGATCCCGACTACATCGAGCAGATCGCCCGCGACAAGCTCGGGCTGGTCAAGCCCGGCGACCGCGTGCTCAAGCTGCCGCCGGCCTCCGGAAGCCGCTAGACCACCGGGGTCCCATGGACGCGCTCCTGCCCATCCTGTTCGTCGCCGCCCTCGTCTTGAACGTCCGCGCGTCCTTCAAGCTGGGCCTCGACTGGCGCGGCATGCTGACGACCGTGCGCTTCGTCCGCGACGCCTACGCGCGCCGTTCCGCGCTGCCGACCGAGGAGGCGCTCGAGCACGACCCCCAGGCGCCCATCTTCCTCCACCTCGTCCCGGCCTTCCAGGAGCCCGACATCGCGGGCACGGTCAAGGCCCTGTGCGCCTCGCGCTACCCGCACCCGGGCCTCCATGTCGTCGTCGTGACCAAGGAGGACGAGGAGCGCGCGCCGCATCCGGCCATGGGCGTGAGCACGGGCGAGCTGGTGCGCCGGCTCCGCGAGACTCTGCAGCCCTATCAGCAGAAGCGCCTCGCGCATCTCATCATGCCGGGCCCCGGCCGCAAGGCGCAGCAGCTCAACTGGGCGCTCCGCCCCGAGGCCCTCCGCGAGATCCTGGGCGACTCCTTCGACCCGTCGCGCGTCTTCGTCGGCGTGAGCGACGCCGACTCGGTCCCCGACCCGGACACGTACCGATGGATCGCGGAGCGCGAGCTCGGGGGGCAGGGGAGTCTCGCGTACCAGGGCATCACGCTGTCGCTCGCCAACTACGACCGGCTCGACATCCGCGGAAAGATCTGCGCCATCCAGCAGTCGTCCATCTTCATCCGCGTCTCGATCGCGCGGCTCATCAACGAGGTCGAGCGGGTGCGGCTGTTCGACGGCTTCCGCGCGAGGTTCCCGCGGCTCGGGCGCCTCGCGCGCCCTGCCTTCGAGCTGTGCTTCCGCCGCTCCCAGATCTGTCTCGGCCACAACCAGTTCGTGCGCCTGGACGTCATGGAGTCCCTGGGCGGCTTCCCGACCTCGGGCGCCACGGAGGACTCCACGCTCGGCTACGCGCTGGGCGCGCGCGGCATCCTGATCCAGGCGACGCCGATGGTCGAGCTGACGGATCTGCCCGAGACGCCCGACAAGATGGTCCGCCAGAACGCGCGCTGGTACCTGGGCGTGCTCGACGACATCCCGTTCCTGCGGCGCGTCTTCCGCGAGCGCCCGACAGCCTTCAACCTGGCCCAACTGGTCCGGCACGTCGGCAACAAGGTCGTCGAGTGGCCGATCGCCGCGCTCGTGTATCCGGCGACGGGCTACCTCGGCTGGTGGCTCGCCTACATGTACCGCGGCCGCCATCCGTGGCTCTTCTACCTGGCGACGGGCGCGCCGACGCTCTCGCTGATCCTGACCGTGTGGGTGGGCGGCATCGTCACCCAGAACCTCGTCGAGGAGCTGAGGCCGTATCTTCCGCGCGAGGTGGACCTGCGCCGCAAGAGCCTCAAGGAGAAGTTCCTCGGCACCTTCCGCTGCCAGACGTACTGGCTGCTGGCGACGCGCGGCGCCTGGCGCGTGCTCTGGAGCATCGCCCGCACCGGCCGCTACGAGCCGGGCAAGACCGACCGCGTTACGCACGCCGGCGGCGCCTGAGCAGTATCCAGGAGACGCACATGGCCGACCGCATCCCGCTCATGGAGATCGGCACGCTGCAGTCGCGCCTCGGCGACCTCAAGGCCAGGAAGGGCGCCCCGCCGTGGTCGGAAGCGATGGTGATGACCGACGACATCCAGGCCTTCATCATCTGCCACGCCCCCGGGCATCCGAACGACACGCACTACCACCTGCACGACGAGTGGTGGGTGGTGCTGCAGGGCGAGATCGACTGGCACATCGAGGACGCGCCCGAGACTGTCCACGCGCGAGCGGGCGACTTCGTCTTCGGCCCCAAGAACCGCTGGCACCACGTCGAGCCGGTGGGCAGCGAGTCCACCATCCGTGTCGCCATCAACGCGCGCGGCGAGTTCCACCGCTACGACCGCCCCGGCTGCAAACCCCTGTGATGTCTCCCTCTGACGGCTCCCTCTCCCCGCTGGGGAGAGGGCCGAAGTTCGAGCCGAGACGCTCGCTTCGAGCGGTGAGGCGAGGGCTGAGAGGGTAAGGGACGACGTTGACACGACGCCCCACCTCGGTTACCCTCTGATTTGTCACCGCGGGGTGGAGCAGCCCGGTAGCTCGTTGGGCTCATAACCCAAAGGTCGTCGGTTCAAATCCGACCCCCGCAACCACCGCAAGCCCCCGAGATCAAACAGGTCCCGGGGGCTTCGCGCTTCCCCCCTGACTCCGGCGACCCCGTCAACTCTCCGCGTTCTCTCCGCGTTCGGGAACTCGGACGGCCTCCGGCGCGCGGCGC
>DASYVT010000204.1 GCA_035936835.1 Candidatus Methylomirabilota bacterium
GTTCGTGAATAGAGCAGGCTAGGTGGTCAAGAGCCCCGGTCCGCGGCGGGATGCCTCCGCTGTCGCGGCGGGCGCAGCCATCCATGTCCGGACACCCAGGTAGCACAGGAAGAGCCCGCCGACGGTCTGCAGCCAGGCGCGCTGGCCCACGAGCGCGCGCGACACGAGCGCGAGGCCGAAGGCCGCCACGGCGCCGTACAGGGCGTCGGCCGTGGCGGCGCCCAGCCCGGCCGCGAAGCCGACGGCGCGGCCGTCGAGGATCGTGCGGCGGATGCAGAGGATGCCGATCGGGCCGACGGGCGCGGCGATCCCGAAGCCGATCGCGAGGCCGCGGAGAAAGACGGAGAGCTCCACGCGCGGCCCCGGCCGCTGTCAGGACGCGCGGGCCGGCGCCTTGCGGCGGGCCGGAAGCTTGAGGGCGGCGTCGATCGCCGCGGCGAGGCGTGTCTCGTCGGCCGTCGCGTCGAGCCGCGCCACGATCTCGCCGCGCTTGTTGACGACCACCGTGTACGGCGCCCGCTTGAAGCCGAAGCGGTTGGCGACCCGGAGGCCCGGGTCGAGCGCGACGGGGTAGGTGGCGCGGTGGGCCTCGAGGAAGGCGCGGACATCGGGCTCGGTGTCGTTGACGTGAATGGCGAGGATTTCGACGTCCCGCGACCTGTACCGCTCGTACACGCGTTGGAGTCCCGCGGCCTGCGCCGCGCAGGTCTTGCACCATGAGGCCTGGAAGCGGAGCACGAGCACCTTCTTGCCGATGAGCGCGCGGGAGTCGAAGGTCTCGCCGCCCTTGAGGAGAGGCATCCGCACGGCGGGGGCAGCCGGCGGGGCGGCGGCGGCGGGCGCCGGCCCGAGGGCGAGAAAGGCGACGGCAGCGGCGGCCAGAACGCGCATGACGACGCATAGTATAATCGCCGCCATGACCGACCTCGAACGGGAATTGCGGCGGGCCGTCGAGGGCGACGTCCGCTTCGATCCCTACTCGCGGCTGCTCTATTCCACCGACGCCTCGATGTACCAGATGGAGCCGATCGGCGTCGTGATCCCGCGCCACGCGGGCGACGTGCAGGCCGTGCTGGAGCTGGCGAGCCGGGAGAACGTCGCCGTCCTGCCGCGGGGCGGGGGCACCTCGCTCACCGGACAGACGGTCAACCGGGCGGTCGTCATGGACTTCTCGCGCTGGATGCAGGGCGTGCTCGAGGTCAACCGCGAGGAGATGTGGGCGCGCGTGCAGCCGGGCGTCGTCCAGGACGAGCTCAACGCCCACGTCCGGCCGCTCGGGCTCCTCTTCGGGCCGGACACCTCGACCTCCAACCGCGCCACCATCGGCGGCATGCTCGGCAACAACTCCGGGGGATCCCACTCGATCGCCTACGGCCTCACGGTCGAGCACGTCATCGAGATCACGGCGCTCCTGGCCGACGGCAGCCGCGCCGTGTTCGGCGAGGTGACGGCCGAGGCCTTCCGCGCCAAGATGCGCGCCTCGGGGCTCGAAGGCCAGATCTACCGAGAGGTCGCGCGCATCCGCGACCAACACGGCCCCGAGATCCGGCGGCGCTACCCCAAGCACTGGCGGCGCGTCTGCGGCTACAACCTCGACGAGCTGGTCAAGGACCGGCCGCTCAACATGGCCCGGCTCGTCGTCGGATCGGAAGGTACGCTGCTGACCATCGTCGAGGCCAAGATGCGCCTCGTCCCGCGCCCCAAGGCCACGGCCGTGGACGTGATCCACTACCGCGACATCCAGGAGGCGCTCGAGTCCTCGCAGGCCATCCTCGAGACCGGGCCCTACGCCGTCGAGCTCACGGACAAAATGATCCTCGACCTGGCGCGGGGCAACATCGAGCAGTCCAAGCGCATGGGCTTCGTCCAGGGCGACCCGGGCGCGATCCTGATCGTCGAGTACGCGGGCGATACGCCGGCCGAGGTCCGCTCCAAGGTCGAGGCGCTCGAGACCAAGCGCGCCGCGGCCGGCTTCGGCTACGCCGCGCACATCTCGCTCGACGCAGCAGAGCAGCAGTCCATCTGGAAGCTGCGCAAGGCGGGGCTCGGGCTGCTCCTCGGCACCAAGGGCGAGGCCAAGCCCATCGCCTTCATCGAGGACACGGCGGTGGACCCGAAGCACCTGCCCGTGTTCGTCTCCCGCTTCAGGGAGATCATGGCCAAGCACGGCGCCGAGGGCGCGTATTACGGTCACTGCTCGGTCGGCTGCCTGCACATCCGGCCGTTGGTCAACCTCAAGACGGCGCGCGGGCTCGAGCAGGTGCGGGGCATGGCCGACGAGATCTTCGACCTGGTCCTCG
>DASYVT010000205.1 GCA_035936835.1 Candidatus Methylomirabilota bacterium
CAGTTCGCCACGCGCGTCGAGATCGAGTTCTCCCTGCGGGGCATCGCCTTCTTCAAGCGCTTCGAGGACGAGATGGGCGTGCCGTGCGACTTCCGCCAGGAGGGCTACCTCTTCATCCTGTCGAATGACAAGGACGTCGCCCGCTTCCGCACGAACGTGGCGCTCCAGCAAAGCATGGGCGCCGACGTCAGGCTGATCGCTTCCGATGACGCGAAGGCCATCGTGCCGGGGCTTCGCGTGGACGATACGGTCGCGGCCGTCTGGGGACCGACGGACGGCTACGCCTCACCCAACGACGTGGTCCAGGCCTACGCAGCCCGCGCCCGGGCGGGCGGGGTCAGGTTCTTCGAGGACACGCCGGTGACCGGCATCGAGCTCGACGACGCCAGGAAAGTGAGCGCCGTCGTGACGCCTGCGGGCCGGATCGAGACGCGTCTCGTGATCAACGCCGCCGGGCCCCAGGCGCCCCTGGTCGGGAAAATGGTGGGGCTGGAGCTGCCCGTCGACCCTCGGCGGCGCCACATCTTCGTTACGGACAGCTTCAGCGAGATCAGGCATCCGATGCCGCTCGTGACCGACATCACGTCGGGCTTCTACTGCCGGAGCGAGCAGGGCGCGATCCTGATGAGCCCGGGCGACATCGGAGCGCACACGGAGTACACGGCGAGCGTGGACTGGGGCGTGCTGGAGCAGACGGTGGAGAAGGCGGTGCGCCGCATGCCGGCGCTCGAGCACGCCCAGATCCGCCACGCCTGGGCGGGACTGCGGCCGCTCACGCCCGACGGGCGCGGCATTCTCGACTGGGCGCCGGGCATCGAGGGGCTCTATCTCGCCATCGGCTTCTGTGGCCACGGCTTCCAGCATTCCCCGGCGGCCGGCGAGATGGTCGCGGAGCTCCTGACGACCGGCACGACCAGCCTGGACATCACCGACCTTCGCCTCAGCCGCTTCTAGCCTCCTGACCAGATTGCCCGCCCACCCCGGGTGTGGCAGAGTAGCGCGCCATGAGGCTAACGCTGAGCTGATGCTCTGTCCCCAGTGCTCTCACGAGAACCCCGCCGGCGCGCGATTCTGTAACGGGTGTGGCGGTCGGCTGGAGACGGTCTGCGCCCGGTGCGGGCACGCAAATCCACCAGCAAGCGGCTTTTGTAACGGCTGCGGTCAGCCGCTTGGCGGTGCGGTGGTACCGGCGCGTGCGCCCGACAGCTACACGCCGAAGCACCTCGCCGAGAAGATCCTCACCTCAAAGAGCGCGCTTGAAGGAGAGCGCAAGCAAGTCACCGTACTGTTCGCCGATCTCAAGGGCTCGATGGAACTGCTCGCCGACCGCGATCCCGAGGAGGCGCGAAAGCTCCTCGACCCGGTGCTGGAGCACATGATGGAGGCCGTGCACCGGTACGAGGGCACGGTGAATCAGGTCATGGGCGATGGGATCATGGCGCTCTTCGGCGCGCCGTTGGCCCACGAGGACCACGCGGTGCGCGCCTGCTACGCGGCACTACGGATGCAGGAGAGCGTGAAGCGGTACGCCGAGGGGATCTTCCGCACCTACGGCGTTCCCGTCCGCATTCGCGTTGGTCTCAACTCGGGCGAGGTCGTGGTCCGGTCGATCGGCTCGGACCTCCACATGGACTACACCGCCGTGGGTCAGACCACACACCTGGCCGCGCGGATGGAGCAGATGGCCGATCCGGGCGCGATTCTGCTCACCTCCGACACGCTGCACCTGGCGGAGGGCTTCGTCCAGGTGCGCTCGCTCGGAACGGTCGCAGTCAAGGGGCTGGCGGCTCCCGCCGAGATCTTCGAGCTGACCGGAGCGAGCCCCGTGCGCTCGCGCCTGCAAGCCGCCGCGGCCAGAGGCCTCACTACCTTCGTCGGCCGCGACGCCGAGATGGACACCTTGTTCACCGCACTCGAGCAGGCGAAAGCGGGCAAGGGCCAGGTCGTCGCTGTGGTCGGCGAGCCCGGCGTGGGGAAGTCGCGACTCTTCTGGGAGTTCACGCACTCGCACCGGACGCAGGGATGCCTTGTGCTGGAGGCAGCCTCGGTGTCCTACGGCAAGGCGACGACCTTCCTGCCGGTGATCGACCTCCTCAAGGACTACTTTCAGATCGAGCCCCGGGACGATACGCGAAAGATCAGCGAGAAGGTCACGGGGAAGCTGTTCTCGCTGGACCGAGCGCTCGAGAGCTGCATTGCCCCGGTGCTCTGGATGCTCGACGCGCCGGTGGAGGATGCGGACTGGAAACGCCTGGACCCCTCGCTGCAGCGGCAGCGACTGCTGGACGGCCTGCGCCGTCTGGTCTTGCGGGAGAGCCAGGTGCAGCCGCTGGTGCTGGTCTTCGAGGATTTGCACTGGATCGACGGGGAGACCCAAGCCTTCCTGGACTATCTCATGGAGAGCCTGCCAACGGCGCGGCTCCTCCTGCTCGTGAACTACCGCCCGGAATACCGTCACGACTGGGGCAGCAAGAGCTACTACCGCCAACTCCGCATCGACCCGCTGTCGCCCGCCAGCGCCGACCAGCTCCTTGGTGCCTTGCTCGGCCACGATCCGTCCGTCATCGCTCTCAGGCCACTCTTGATCGTCCGGACCGAGGGCAATCCATTTTTCCTCGAAGAGAGCGTGCAGAGTCTCGTCGAGACCGGGGCGCTTGCCGGGGAACGCGGCGCCTACCGGCTGGTGAAGTCGCCGGAGGCGCTCAACATGCCGGCCACCGTCCAGACCATCCTGGCAGCGCGCATCGACCGCCTCGCGCCCGAAGACAAGCGGCTCGTTCAGACCGCCGCAGTCGTTGGCAAGGACGTGCCGTATTCGCTGCTGCAGGCTATCGCCGCGGAGGACGAGACGGCCTTGCGGGCCAGCCTCGCCCGTCTCCAGGCCGCGGAGTTTCTGTACGAGGTCCAGTTGTTCCCGGAGGCCGAGTACACCTTCAAGCATGCGCTGACCCACGAGGTGGCCTACGGCGGCATGCTTCAAGAGCGACGCCGCACCCTTCACGCTCGGATCATCGAGGCCATCGAAACGCGTTATCCCGATCGGCTGGCCGAGCAGGTCAATGGACTCGCCGGCCACGCCATGCGCGGTGAGGTGTGGGACAAGGCTCTGCACTACTATCAGCTGGTGGGGCACAAGGATTTCGACCGCCGAGCGTACCACGAGGCGGTGACGGCTTACGAGCAGGCCCTCGAGGCACTCAGGCACCTCCCTGAGAATCCCGACACCAGGCCGTTGGCAGTTGAGCTTCGCCGCTTGCTAGCGAACGTGCTAACGAATCGTGGACAGTATCAGAGAAGCTTCACCCTGTTGGACGAAGCCGAGGCACTGGCCCGACAACTCGACGATCGTGCTCCCATGGCCCGCGTGCTGGCCACCATGAGCTGGGCGCGCAGGGACATGGGGGACCTGGATGGCGCCATGGCGGCGGCGAGCCAGTCTCTGGAGATAGCGATCGTCCTCAACGATCCCTACGCGCAGGCCGTCGCGTCCTATCGCCTGGGGCAGGCGTTCGCTTCGGCGGGCGACTTCGGCCGGGCCGCCGAGTTGTTCCGGGGGAACGTCGAGAGGCTGGCACCTGGTGCGCCCGATCCAGCACGCCTTGCGCTCTGGATTAACTCACGGGCATGGCTGGCGAATGTTCTAGCCACGCTCGGGGAGTTCGACGAGGGTCGCCGCCATGGTGAAGAGGCCGTCCGCCTCGCCATGGTGAGGCAAGGGCCGTCACCGATCATTGCCCACGGGTGCCTCGGCCTGCTGTATCTCGCCCAAGGAAACTTGGAGGCGGCCGTCCGGGTGCTCGAGCAGGGCCTGGCCCTCGGTCGCGCCGCCGACGACAGGGCTTGGGCATTCAGTATCGCTGGCGCGCTGGGTGAGGCGTATGCACGCACGGGACGCCTCGCCGAAGGCCTGGCGCTCTTGGAGGAGACGCTCAGGGACACTTTGCAAAGGGGCGCCAACCTTCGCTTGATCGTTAGGCGGCTCAGCGCTGCCTATCGGCTCGCCGGACGTCTCGACGAGGCTCGGCCGCACGCACGCCAGGCGCTCGACTTGGCCCGTCAGCAGAAGGCGCGTGGGGAAGAGGCGGCCGCGCTGTTTGCTCTGGGCGCCATCCACGCGGATGCGGGTCCTCCCGATGTCCAGCAGGCCGAGACAAGCTATCGGGAGGCCTTGGCGCTCGCGGAGCCGCGCGGCATGCACCCCCTCGTCGCCCACTGCCACCTCGGCCTCGGCAAGCTGTACCGGCGAACCGGCAAGCGCGAGCAGGCCCAGGAGCACCTCACCACCGCGACGACGATGTACCGCGATATGGACATGAGGTTCTGGCTGGAGCAGGCAGAGGCAGAGCTGAGATCGGTGAGCTAATGCGTGGCTCCTTGTGTGCAGTGCTGGGATAAGATCGGGCGATGACCTCTCCGCCGCTCTCGCCCGAGTGGAGCGCCCTGGCCGGCCGGGTCGTCGCCGAGTATCGCGCCGCCATCGGCGACGACCTGGTGGCCGTCGCACTGTTCGGATCGGTGGCACGTGGCCGGGCCCGGCCTGACAGCGACCTCGACCTCTACGTGGTGACGCGGAGGACGAGCCTCGGGGACTCCCGCCTGCACGGGATGTGGGACCGCATCGACGCGAGCCCGGAGTACCAGGCGCTCGTCCGCGCGGGGTACCAGCCCACACCGTCACCTGTCCCGCACTCGGTGGACGAGCTGGTCCGACATCCGTGGATCCTGCTCGACATCGCTCACCACGGCGTGATCCTGTATGATCCCGCGTCCGTCCTCGAGCGGGAGCTGGACGCCGTGCGCCAACGCATGGCCGCGCTGGGCTCCACGCGCGTCGAGCTGCCGGACGGGAGCTGGTACTGGGACCTCAAGCCCGACTGGCGTCCCGGCGAGGTCGTCGACCTGTGACCAACGGCGAGCGGGCCGATCGTCTTATCGGTGAGGCCCGACAGATCGCCGGTGAGATGAAAAGAGCCCTCGACGACGAGGCATGGAACCTGGCCACTCGTCGTGCTCAGGAAGTGTTGGAGATGGCGATCAAGGCGTTGCTCAACGAGATGAGCGTGGACTACCCGAAGACCCACGATCCCGCTCCAGTCTTCGCCCACGCGGTCCGGATCCGTGGCATCGATGTCGACGCCGGTGTTCTGGACTCCCTGACGGCCCTCTCGCAGGAGCTTGCCAAGGTCAGGAGCCCAGCCTTCTACCAGGAGACCCTCGTCACCGAGGCCCAGGCGCGGGACTGGGTCCAGCGCGTCGAGCGCGCCCTTCACTTCGGCGAGGACCTGCTCAGGCGATTGCGGAGGGCACTGTAGGGCATGCCGTGTCGTCGCGTTCGGAACTTGGGCTGAGCCGCGCATGATCGCGTGTCCTCGGTGCCAGCACCAGAACCCCGCTGACGCAGCCTTTTGCCAGGAATGCGGGTCACGCCTTGAGACGCCCTGCCCGGCTTGCAGCGCCACGAACCAGCTGGGCGCCAAGTTTTGCAAGAAGTGTGGCCAGCGGCTAGCCGAGCCTGGTCCGGCAGCCGACCCTCGCCGGACGAGGTTCGACGTTCCAGAGATCTACACCCCCAGGCACCTCGCCGAGAAGATCCTGACCTCCAAGGCCGCGCTCGAAGGCGAGCGCAAGCAGGTGACCGTGCTCTTCGCCGACCTGAAGGGATCGATGGAGCTGCTCGCCGACCGTGATCCCGAAGAGGCGCGCAAGCTTCTAGACCCCGTCCTCGAGCACATGATGGAGGCGGTGCATCGGTATGAGGGCACGGTGAACCAAGTGATGGGCGACGGGATCATGGCCCTCTTCGGCGCGCCGTTGGCCCACGAGGACCACGCGGTGCGCGCCTGCTACGCGGCGCTCCGGATGCAGGAGAGCGTGAAGAAGTACGCGGACGAGGTGCGACGCTCGCACGCGGCGGTGGTCAAGATCCGGGTCGGGCTCAATTCGGGCGAGGTGGTCGTGCGCGCCATCGGGAGCGATCTCCACATGGACTACACGGCGGTCGGCCAGACCACCCATCTCGCCGCCAGGATGGAGCAGCTCGCTGAGCCGGGCAGCATTCTCCTCAGCCCGTCCACGCTGGAGCTGGCTGAAGGCTACGTCGAGGTGAAGGCCCTCGGCCCCCTGCCCGTGAAGGGCCTGCCCGCGCCGGTGGAGGTCTATGAGCTCGTCGGCGCCGGGGCCGTGCGCTCCCGGCTTCACGCCGCCGCCGCCCGGGGGCTGACCCGCTTTGTCGGCCGCGACAGCGAGCTGGATCAGCTCCGCCAGGCCCTTGAGCGGGCCCAGGCCGGGCACGGCCAGCTCGTCGCGGTGGTCGGCGAGCCGGGCGTCGGCAAGTCCCGCCTCTACTGGGAGTTCACCCACTCCCATCGCGCCCAAGGCTGGCTCATTCTGGAATCCGGCTCCGTCTCCTACGGCAAGGCCACGGTCTATCTCCCCGTCATCGATCTCCTCAAGGCGTACTTCCACATCGAGGGGCGAGACGATACGCGGAACATCCGCGAGAAGGTGACCGGCAAGGTCCTGTCCCTCGACCGTGGCCTCGAGCCCTCCCTGTCGGCGATGCTCTCGCTCCTGGAGGTCCAGGTGGAGGATGAGGCGTGGGGGCGGCTCGATCCCCCGCAGCGCCGGCAACGGACGCTGGACGCTGTGAAGCGTCTGCTGCTGCGGGAGAGCCAGGTCCAGCCGCTCATGCTGCTCGTCGAGGACTTGCACTGGATCGACGCCGAGACCCAGGCCCTACTGGATAGCCTCGTCGAGAGCCTGCCGACGGCCCGGCTGCTGCTGCTCGCCAACTACCGCCCTGAATACCAGCACCTGTGGGGCAGCAAGACCTACTACCGGCAGCTCCGCATCGACCCGTTGCCGGCGGAGAGCGCGGACGATCTCCTCACGAGCCTGCTCGGGACCGACCAGAACCTGGACTCGCTCAAGCGCACCCTCATTGAACGGACGGAGGGCAACCCGCTGTTCCTCGAGGAGAGCGTGCGGACCCTCGCGGAAAGCAAGGCGCTGGTCGGTGAACGGGGGGCCTACGGGCTGGCGCAAGACGCCACGACGATCCAGGTGCCGGCGACGGTCCAGGCGATCCTCGCGGCGCGAATCGACCGCCTGGCACCCGAGGACAAGCGGCTGCTCCAGGCGGCCTCGGTCATCGGCAAGGACGTGCCGTTCGCGCTCCTGCTCGCCATTGCCGAGCTGGGCGAAGAAGACCTGCGGCGTGGGCTCGCTCATCTCCAGGCCGCCGAGCTCCTCTACGAGACAAGCCTCTTCCCGGATCTCGAGTACACCTTCAAGCACGCGCTCACGCATGAGGTCACGTACGGGGGCCTGCTGCAGGAGCGTCGCCGCGAGCTGAACGCGCGGACCGTCGATGCGATCGAGACGCTCCACCGGGATCGCCTCGGCGAGCACACCGAGCGGCTCGCCCATCACGCCCTCCGGGGCGAGTTACGGGAGAAGGCAGTCGACTATCTCCGCCAGGCCGGACTCAAGGCGTTCACGCGGTCGGCGCTCCAGGACGCCCGGGTCTGGTTCGAGCAGGCGCTGGGTGTCCTCGCGGCGCTGCCGGAGAGTCGGTCCACGCTGGAAGAGGCCTTCGAGATCCGCCTCGAGCTGCGGCTGGTGCTGACCCAGCTCGGTGAGGTTCGGCGCTCGCTCGATCGCCTGCGCGAGGCCGAGGCCCTCGCCGAGCGGTTGAACGACGACCGTCGGCGAGCCCGGGTCTGCGCTGTCATGACGAACACCCACTCGCTGCTCGGCGAGCTGGACGAGGCGCTCGTGACCGGCACCCGCGCGCTGGAGATCGCCGGGCGCCTCGGGGACTTGAGACTCCGCATCGGCACCACGAGCTATCTCGAGCAGGCGCATTACTACCGGGGCGAGTACGAGCGCGTGGTCGAGCTGGCCACCGACAACCTCGCGGCGTTGCCCGCCGACTCGGTCTACGAGCGTTTCGGACTTGCCGCACCGGTATCGGTCTTCGATCGCTGCCGGCTGGTCCTGAGCCTCGCCCAACTCGGCAGATTCGCCGAGGCGGCCGAGTACGCGGCCGAGGCGATCCGGCTCGCCGAGCCGACGCATCATGCCCACACTGTCGGTCTGGCCCACTGGGCCGCGGGCACGCTTCACCTCCTCAAGGGCGACTGGGCGAAGGCGCGCTCACTGGTCGAGCACTGGATCTCGGTGGCGCGGACGGGGAACGTCGTTTTCATGCTTCCCCTCGCGGTCGCTTCCTCCGCCTGGGCGCTGGCGCAACTGGGCGAGCCGGGCGAGGCGCTGAACCGGCTCCGGGAAGGCGAGCAGCTCGTCGAGCGTCAGACCGCGAGGGGGCCGATCGGCCAACTCGGCTGGACCTACCACTCGCTGGGTCGCGCGTGTCTACTGCTCGGCCGCCTCGACGAGGCGCAGAACCTGGGCGACCGCGCGGTCGAATCCTCTCTGTCTCAGCCCGGGTTCGCGGCCCATGCGCTGCACCTGCTCGGCGACATCGCGACCCATCTCGACCGGTTCGATGCCGAGAGGGGCGAGGCCCACTACCGCAAGGCGCTGGCACTCGCCGAACCGCGCGGAATGCGCCCGCTCGTCGCGCACTGCCACCTCGGCCTCGGCAAGCTCTACCGTCGTACGGGCAAGCGCCAGCAAGCGCAGGAGCACCTCACCCTCGCGACGACGATGTACCGCGAGATGGACTTGCGGTTCTGGCTGGCGCGGGCGGAGGCAGAGATGCGGGAGTTGGGATGAGATTCGCCCCTCTCAGCGCGGCTGCATGCGGATTGCTCCGTCGAGGCGGATTGTCTCGCCGTTGAGCATGGCGTTCTCGACGATGTGGGCTGCGAGTCCGCCGTACTCGGCGGGACGGCCGAGGCGCGGCGGGAAGGGCACCTGCTTGCCGAGCGACACCTGCGCCGGCTCCGGTAACCCCTCATAGGTGAAGATGTGCTACAATGTGCTACATGCGATACCGCGCGGGAGAGATCGGTGTCCGCGAGCTGAGACAGAATCTGAGCGTCTACCTCCGGCGCGTCAAGGCCGGTGAGACCTTGGAGGTTAGGGAGCGCGGGCATCGGGTCGCAATGCTTGCGCCGGCCGGCACGAAGGCGTCGGCACTCGAGCGACTCGTCGCCGCGGGGCGGGCGACGCCGGCTGTCGGCGACGTCCTGAAGCTCGGAGCGCCCCTCGGTCGTCGGTCATCGCGACGGGCCAGCCGCGCCCTCGCCAAGCTCCGCGACGAGTCTCGGTGACCGTCGTCTACCTGGACTCGTCGGCCCTGGTCAAGCTCGTCGTGACCGAACCGGAGTCCTCGGCGCTCATGGAGTTCCTGAGGAGCCAGTCCGACCGCGTGTCGAGCGCCGTGGTGCTCGCGGAAGTCCCGCGCGCGCTGCGCCGGGCCGGATTCGGCGTGAGCGAGCGCCGCCGAGCGCGCGAGGTGATGGCGCGGATCGCTCTCGTGGACGTGGATCGGCGGATCCTCGCAGCTGCCGCCGCTCTGGACCCGCCCGCGCTCCGGACGCTCGACGCTATCCACCTCGCCACGGCGCTGGCCGTCCGCGAGGACCTCGCGGCGCTCGTCACCTATGATAGGCGGCTCGCGGGCGCCGCCGAGCGCGTGCACCTTGAGGTCAGCGCGCCGAGTTGACTGAAGAATCGGGGTTAGCGCGGCTGCATCCGGATCGCCCCGTCCAGCCGGATCGTCTCGCCGTTGAGCATGGTGTTCTCGACGATGTGGGCGGCGAGCGCGCCGTACTCGGCCGGGCGGCCGAGGCGGGGCGGGAAGGGTACCTGCTTGCCGAGCGCGATGCGCACGGGCTCCGGCAGCCCCGCCAGGAGCGGGGTGTCGAAGAGCCCGGGCGCGATGGTGCAGACGCGGATGCCCAGCTCCGCGAGGTCGCGGGCGATGGGCAGCGTCATGCCGACGATGCCGCCCTTTGAGGCCGAGTAGGCCGCCTGGCCGATCTGGCCGTCGAAGGCGGCGACGGAGGCTGTGTTGACCACGACACCCCGCTCGCCGTCTTCGTTTGGCTGGTTCTTCGCCATGTGCGCGGCGGCCAGCCTGATGCAGTTGAAGGTGCCGATCAGGTTGACCTGGATGACCCGCGTGAAGACGCCGAGATCGGCCGGGCCGCGCTTGCCGTAGGCCTTCTCTGCCGCGCCGATGCCGGCGCAGTTGACCAGCACGTGGACGGCGCCCAGCTTCACCACGGCGGCTTCGAGCGCCGCCGCCACCTCGTCGGCGCTGGTGACGTCGCAGGCCGAGAAGAAGGCGTTGCCGCCCATGCTCTTGGCCACCTCGACGCCGGCGGACTTGGGCAGGTCGAGGAGCGCGACCTTGCCTCCGCCCGCGAGCAGCCGCTCGGCCGTCGCCCGGCCCAGCCCCGACGCGCCGCCCGTGATCACCGCAACGGATCCCGCGATCTTCATCGATCGAATCCTCCTCGGCAGGGGTCTCGACTGCCGCGGTAGTATAACCGACACCCATGGCCGCCCCGCTCTGGATACGGACGCCCGAGGAGCTCGACGCGCTCGTTGTGTCCCTGCGACGGACCAAGACGCTCTGCATCGACACCGAGGCCGACGGCCTCCACCACCACCCGGTCAAGCTCTGCCTGGTGCAGGTGGCCGACGACCAGGGCCGGGGACACCTGGTGGATCCCCTCGCGCTGCCCACGCTCCAGCCGCTCGGGCCCTTCTTCGCGGACGCGGGCGTGGTCAAGGTGCTGCACGCAGCCGACAACGATCTCGGCTATCTCAAGCGGCTCTACGGATTCTCCGTCGCCAATATCTTCGACACGGCCATCGCCGCGCGCTTTCTCGGCGTGACGTCGCTGTCGCTCGACGGGCTCCTGCACGACTTCATCGGCGTGGACCCGGGTCCCTCGCGCCAGAAAGACGACTGGTCCAAGCGTCCGCTCAGCCCCGCCCAGGAGACCTACGCGCTCAACGACGTGCTCCACCTGATACCTTTGCGAGAGAAGCTGTTGGAGGCTTTGCGCGCCAAGGGGCGCGAGCTCTGGGTCGAGGAAGAGTGCGCGTTGATCGCCGCCATGCCCGCTCCCGAGAAGGCCGCCGACCCCGACACCTACATGAAGCTCAAGGGCGCCAAGGACCTCGACGGCCGCGGGCTCGCCGTGCTGCGCGAGCTCCACCACGCGCGCGAGACCCTGGCGATCAAGCTCGACCGACCGCCCTTCATGATTCTGGGCAACGAGGTGCTGGCGGCGCTGGCGGTGCTTAAGCCTCGCGACAGCAACTCGATCCTCACGATCAAGGGATGCACGATCAACGTCGTGCGGCGCGCGGGCGGAGCTATCCTGGCGGCGGTCGAGCGCGGCCTGACCTTGCCGGACGCCGAGCTGCCCGTACGGCGACCGAACCCGCGGCCCCGCGCCTCCGGCGCCGTCCAGCGGCGGAGCGAGGCGCTCCGCGCCTGGCGTGTCGAGGCCGCCAAGCTCGTGGAGCTCGACGCGGGTGTGATCTTCCCGCAGCGGTTGATCGACAGGCTGGCCCAGGATCCGCCGCGCGATCAGGACGCCCTCGCGCGAGTGGAAGGCATCGGGCGCTGGCGCGCCGAGCTCTTCGGCGCCGAACTCTTGAGGAGGCTCGGATGACCGCACCCGTGAACCGGCAGATCGTCCTCGCGGCCCGCCCCGCGGGCATGGCGAAGGCCACCGACTTCAGGCTCGAGACGACGCCCGTGCCCGAGCCGGGGCCAGGCCAGATCCTCGTGCGCAACATCTGGATGTCGGTGGACCCGTACATGCGCGGGCGCATGAACGACCGCAAGTCGTACTCGCCGCCGTTCGAAGTCGGCAAGCCGCTCGACGGCCGCGCCGTGGGGCAGGTGCTGAAGTCGAATCATCCCAAGCTCAAGGAAGGCGCCGTCGTCAGCAACATGCAGGGGTGGCGCGAGTACTTCGTCTCGGCGGGCGAGGGCGTCTCCCAGGTCGATGCTTCGCTGCCGCTGCCGGCCTACCTTGGCGTCCTCGGTGTCCCCGGTTTCACGGGCTGGTACGGGCTCAAGGAGATCGGCAAGCCCAAGGCCGGCGAGACGCTCGTGGTCTCCGGCGCCGCCGGCGCGACGGGCTCGCTCGTCGTCCAGATGGGCAAGATCCTGGGCTGCCGCGTCGTGGGCACGGCCGGCACCGACGAGAAGTGCGCCTATCTCACGCGCGAGCTTGGGGCGGACGCCGCCATCAACTACAAGACGGCCGGCGACTGCGTCGACGCGCTCCGCCAAGCCTGCCCCAAGGGCGTCGACATCTACTTCGAGAACGTGGGAGGGCCGATCCTCGACGCCGTGCTGCGCCTGCTCAACCCGTCCTCGCGCATCCCGCTCTGCGGCATGATCTCGCAGTACAACCTGGAGATCCCCGACCCCGGCCCGCGCTACCTCTTCTCGATGATCGCTAACCGCACCCTCATGCAGGGCTTCATCATCTCCGACCACTTCGACCGCTACGGAGAATTCGTCGGCGAGGTGGGCGGCTGGCTGAAGCAACGGAGCATCAAATCCGAAGAAACCGTGGTCGAGGGCATCGAGAACGCGCCCAAAGCCTTCCTCGGCCTCTTCTCCGGCGACAACCTGGGCAAGATGGTCGTGCGCCTGGCCCCCGACCCCCCGGCCTCTGATCCGAAGTAGCGCGCGGCCGCACACCCCGGTTGCCTTCCACCCCCGGCGGTGGTACACCCGGGGCCAAGGGTCAGCAGCCCCGCGGCCTGATCGATTGGAGAGGAGGCCTCCCATGGATTCCCGATCCCCATATCTCCGCGAAGGCATCATCGCCGGTCTCATCGGGGCGGCCATCGTTGCCGCCTGGTTCCTCATCTACGATGCCGCGCGCGGCCAGCCGCTCCGCACACCGGCGCTGCTCGGCGCGGCGGCGCTGCAGGGCCTCCGCGATCCGTCGGCCGTCACGGTCTCGCCGGGGCTGGTCGTGCAGTACACCGTGCTCCACGGCGTGATCTTTGCGCTCTTCGGCGTCCTGATCGCCTACCTGATCGTCTCCGCGCAGAGCCAGCCGAGCCGCTTGCTCATGGTGTTCATCGCGCTCATGTCCTTCGAGGTCGCCTCCCTTGCCGTCCTGACGTGGTGGGCTCACCCGGTCGTCACCGAGTTGGGATGGTGGGCGATCCTGATCGCGAACGCGCTCGCGGCGGGAGGCATGCTCGTCTACTTCTTCGTGGGTTACCGCTCGCTCGGCCGGATGCTGCTCGGCCCCTGGACTCGCATCGCCCGCGAAGGGCTCGTCTCGGGGTTGCTCGGAGCGGGGGTGGTCGCGGTGTGGTTTCTCCTCTACGACGTCGCGGCGGGCGTGCCGCTTCGCACGCCCGCGCTCCTGGGCGCCGCGCTCTTCCACGGCCTGCGCGACCCGTCGGCGCTCGCGATCAGCATGCCGCTCGTCGCCGAGTACACGGCCTTCCACGGCCTGGCCTTTGTCTTCTTCGGCTGGGCCGCGGCGTCACTGCTCGCGCTGGCCGACAGAGAGCCGACCCTGCTCTTCGCCTTCATCATGCTCTTCTGCTGTTTCGAGGTGTTCACCTTCGTCATGATCGAGGCGCTCGCCCAGTGGCTGCTCGAGGCCATCGCGTGGTGGACCATCCTCGCGGGCAATCTCCTGGCGTCCGGCGTGATGCTGGGCTACTTCCTGCGCGGGCACCGCGTGGCGTGGCGGGCGTTCCTGCACGCGCGGCAGTGAGCGGGCGCTGTGGTACGCTCGCCGCGGGTAGGGTAGCGACACCAAGCGCGAGGAGACGAGCGTGACCACTGAGACGTACGACTGGGACGCGATCATCGGCGGGCTCAATGAGTATCTGCGGCTGCGCAGCATCCCGATCGGCATGAAGCTCTTCGAGAGCGCGGCCGAGATGGAGGCGATCCCCAAGATCAGGCGGCCGAAGGTCAAGCATACGACGGACCAGATCGTCGCGCAGGCGCGCCAGCTCGGCTGGACCGTGGGCATCACCATGGACGACCTGGTCGGCGCGCAGTGCGGCGCGGTCATCGGGCTGCATCCTCAGAACGAGGAATGGCTCTCGGGGCATCGCATGGCCGGCGTGTGGTTCAAGACGCAGGAGGACGCGAGCCTGCACCAGCACGCGATGGACTGCGTGCCGTTCGGCCGCTACAGCGCGATGGCGGTGGCGCCGCTTGCTTCGGGCAGGCTCGACCCGCCCGACATCTGCCTGCTCTACGGCACGCCGGGGCAGATGATCTTCATGATCAATGGGCTTCAGTGGTCGGGCTACAAGAAGATGTCCTTCACGTCGGTGGGTGAGTCGGCCTGCGCCGACTCGTGGGGCAAGGCGCTCAAGACCGGCGAGCCCGCGCTGACGATTCCCTGCTACGCGGAGCGTCGCTACGGCGGCGTGGCCGACGACGAGCTCCTGATGGCGCTGCCGCCGCGCTACCTGCCGAAGATGGTCGACGGCTTGGCAGCGCTTTCAAAGAACGGCCTCCGCTATCCAGTCCCGCCCTACGGCATCCAGGGCGACGCCGGGGCGGGCCTCGCCGTGTCGTACTCGGACAAGGACAAGAAGAAGATCTAACGGACCGTCGACGGGCGGGGCCTGGGGTGCCCTCCCCGGACCCGCCGGCGCGTGCGCCCGCCTCGGACTAGAACTGGAGTTTGTCTCCTGGGCTGATCGGGAAGACCTGCGTTGTGGTTTGGCCGAGCGCCGCCTGGTACTCCTGCGGCGTGCCCTTGAGCACGGGGAACGTGCCGTAGTGGAACGGGATCGAGTACTTCGGCTTGAGCATCTGATTGGTCGCGTACGCCGCGTCCTTCGGGTCCATCACGAAGTGCCCGCCGATCGGGATCATGATGAGGTCGGGCTTATAGTATTCGCCGATGAGTCGCATGTCGCCGAAGAGACCCGTGTCGCCCATGTGGTAGAGCTTGAAGCCGTTCTCCATCTCCACGATGAAGCCCGCGGGCTGGCCGCCGGGGTAGGTCGTGCTCTTCTTCGTCGCCGGGTCGGTCACGGTGACTTCCGAGGAGTGCTCGGCGTGCGTCTGGGTGATGGTGATCTGCGGCCCTGCGGGCTGGACCTTGCCGCCCTTGCCGAAGCGGACGGCCTTGTCGGCCGGCACCCAGCCCAGGTCCATGAGGGTCTGCATGAGCCCACCGTCCCCCAGCACCGTCGCCCCGGTGCGCTTGGCCAGCTCCGACACGTCGCCCGTGTGGTCACTGTGGCCGTGCGTCACGAGAATCACGTCCACCTTGCCGATGGCGTCGAGGTTCTTGTATCCCACCGGTGTCTTGGGGTTGTTGACCATGAACGGATCGATCACGATCACCTTGCCTGTGAGCGTGGTGATCTTCGTCGTCGCCTGCCCGAGCCACTGGACCTCGATCTTGTTGGTCTGCGCCCACGCCGCTTCGGCGGCAAGGCTGAAGGTGAGGGCTCCCGCGCCGAGCTTGAGGAAGTCGCGCCGTTCCATCTCCATGATCCCCTCCCAGTGGTTAGGACAGCGTGATGGTGTCGCCGACACGGATGAGACCGTCGTTGAGGATCTGGGCGCGCAGGCCCCCGCGGTGGATCAGGGCCGCCATGGCTCCCGCTTGCGTCAGACCGTCGAGGTGCTTGCAGGGCTCGCACAGTCGGGTGCCGCGAAGCCGGACCGCGCCGACCCGGAACTCGCGGCCGACCAGGTGGTTGAGGGGAACGCCCACGGTCGCGACGTTGCGGCGGCTCTCGGCCGCCGAGAGCTTGACGCCGAGGGCGGGAAGCGCCTCGAGGGTCTCGGTCTCGATCAGCGTCAGTTCGCGTCCGCCCTCACTGGGCTTGTCCGAGTAATAGCCGGTGCCGGCGAAGTAGCGGTCGCCCTCGAGCCCGCGGCCGGGGACGGCGCGGGCCTCCGGCACGGCTTCCATCGGCTGTCCCGCCGCGGACGTGATGTGGATCGAGACCACTGAGCCTTGCCACATGGCCGCCATGCTAAGCGAGGCGGCCCCCTGAATCAAGCGGGCGACCCGGCGGGAGCGCTTCACAGGAGCCCCCCGACCGGGTACACTGCCCCTCACCTTTAGCACATCCGTCGACTCCAAGGGGGAACCCGACCGTGGGCGCTTTCGATCTGAAGGGTCGCGTGGCGGTGGTCACGGGCGGTAACGGCGGCATCGGGCTCGGCATGGGGCGCGGGCTCGCGGAGGCGGGCGCGGCTGTCGTGGTGGCGGCGCGCAATCGCGAGAAGAGCGCGCGGGCTGTCGCTGAGCTGCGCGGGCTCGGTGGCGAGGCGGAGGCCATCGAGGTGGACGTCGCCGATGAGGCGTCGGTCGAGGCGCTCGTCAAGGCGACCGTCGCGCGCTTCGGCAGGCTTGACATCCTCGTCAATAACGCCGGCATGAACATCCGCAAGCCCGTCGAGAGCCTGGCGCTCGGGGAGTGGCGCCAGGTCATCGACATCAACCTGACCAGCGCCTTCCTCGCGAGCCGCGCCTGCCACCCCGTGATGAAGAAGCAGGGCGGCGGCAAGGTCATCAACATCGGCTCCATGATGTCCATCTTCGGCGCCTCGTTCGCGCCGGCCTACGCGGCCTCCAAGGGCGGCATGGTCCAGCTGACCAAGGCCATGGCCGCGGGGTGGGCGGCGGACAACATCCAGGTCAACGCGGTGCTGCCCGGCTGGATCGACACGGAGCTGACGCAGCGTGCGCGCCAGCAGATCGAGGGGCTGCACGAGAGCGTGCTCATGCGCACGCCGGCGAAGCGCTGGGGTGTGGAGCAGGACATGGCCGGCGTGGCCGTCTTTCTCGCCAGTCCCGCTTCCGATTTCGTCACGGGCGCGGCCATCCCGGTTGATGGGGGCTATTCCATTCAGGGCTGACGGGGTAGACTCGTCTAACGATGATGCGCCGTGTTGCGCGATTGCTCTGCCTTATGCTGGTTTTCGACGGATGCGCGACCGCGCCCCCGATCGAACGGAGCGCGCCGCGGCCCACGTCGGGCGCCGCCCTCCGGTTCGGCGTGGATACGTTCGCCTTCCGCAACGACATCCGCTGGAAGAATCCGGGCAAGACCGACATGTACGCCAACTACTGTTTTGTCATGGCGCGCGCCGTGACACAGTTCCATCGCTTCGCGCGCTTCGCCCCGGAGCTGCCGCGTGTCGAGCTTCCCGTCTACACCCGCCTCGTAAGCGAGGTCGTGGCGCGGGCGCCGTGGGAGGATCCGCTCCCTCCCGCGGAACGGGTCGTGATTCCCGGTTATGCGTCTCTCCACGAGCTCTCCGCGGCGCACGAGGCGGCCGTGAAAGCCGGGCTTGGCGGGTTCGTCTGGACCTTCATCCACTGGACCAACTGGCGCGTGGTCTTCCCCGTAACGGGCGGGCAGCAGGAGCGCGTGGCGCGGGAAACCCTGGCCGAGCTCGACGCGGGGCGCATGGTACAGCTTCTCGTGACCAACCTGCCCAAGGTCGAGCTGAACCACACCGTCATCGCCTACGACTACCGGATCTACGAGGGCCGGTTCATCGAGTTCATCGTCTACGACCCAAACGAGCCCGAAGAGCCGGGCCGGGTCGCCTTCGATCGGGCCGAGCGCAGCTTCTTCGCCTCCGGCGTCTACGACACCGAGCCCGGCGCGATACGTGCCTTCCGCATGTACTACTCCCCCTTCCTTTAATATGCCAGCCGAGCGCATTGCCATCGTGGCCGCCGGTGTGGTCACGCCCATCGGACAGGACCTCGACACCTTCTGGTCGGGGCTGCTCACGGGCGCCGACGGTACCTCGGCCGTGGAGCGTTTTCCGGTGGGGGATCTGCGCGTGGGGCGCGGCGGCGAGATCAAGAAGCTCACGCGCGCGGTGGACTGGCGGCGCGTCCCCGACTGCCGCGCGACACGGCTGCTCGTCTCGGCCGCCGACGACCTCTGCGTCCAAGCCGGCGAGCGGCCGCTGGACGTCGAACCCGAGCGCCTCGCGGTCGTCGTGGGCACGGCGCTCGGCGGGGTGGAAGAGGGCGAGCGCGCCCTGTGCGGCGGTGGGGCGAGGCGTCTCCGCGCCGCGCTCTATGACGCGCCGGCCCACCGGCTCGCGCGCTGGTTGGGCGCCCGTGGTCCCGCTGTCACGGTCTCGACGGCCTGCGCCTCGGGCGCCACCGCGCTCGGAGTCGGGGCCGACATGCTCCGCCGCGGCGAGGCCGACGCCGTCGTCGCCGGCGGCTACGACATCCTCTGCCGCTTCGTCATGCGCGGTTTCGACGGCCTCCGCTCGCTCACGCGCGAGCGCGTGCGGCCCTTCGACCGGCGCCGGAGCGGGCTCCTCCTGGGCGAGGCCGCGGGGCTGCTCCTGCTTCGGCGGGAGCGGGAGGCCGGCGCCCGGCGGCTCGGCACGCTCCTCGGCTACGGCAGCGCCAGCGACGCCGCCCACATCGCGGCGCCCGACCCGGAGGGCCGCGGCATCGAGCGCGCCATGCGTAGGGCGCTGGCGGACGCCGGGGTCGGCCCTGACGCTATCGACTTCGTCAGCGCCCACGGCACGGCGACGCCGCTGAACGACCCCATCGAGGCGGCCGCGCTCCGGCGCGTGCTCGGCCCTCGCGGAGGTACTGTGCCCGTCAATTCGATCAAGGGCGCGCTCGGCCACACCATGGGCGCCGCGGCCGCGCTCGAAGCCATCGTCTGCCTCCTCGCCGGGCGCTACGGCCAGGTGCCGGCCACGCTCGGCCTCGAGGAACGCGACCCGGCCTGCGACCTCGACTGCGTCCAGGGCTCGCCGCGCGCCGTACGGCCGCGCGTGAGCTTGTCCACGTCGCTCGGCTTCGGCGGCTGCAACGCGGCCCTCGTGATCGAGAGCGCCTGATGCGCGCTCCGGCGATCCGGGCCGTGGGGCTCCTGTCGGGCTGGGGACCTGGCGCGGCGGCCGTGCCAGCGGATGCCGCAGCGGCCGCCGCGGGACGCGCCGTCCTGAAGCTCGAGCCGCCCGCCTTCACCCACGAGCGCTTCCGCCGCTCGCGGCGCGAATGTCTGCTGGGGGTTGCGGCCGTGGGCGCCATGCTGGAAGATGCCGGGGTAGGGGCCGAGGCCATCGCGGGAGAGCGGACCGCGTTTCTCTTCGCCACCGCTGCCGCGTACGCGGCCTCCAACCGCCAGTTCATCGAGGCGCGGATCGGCGGCATGTACTTCCCCTACACGGCGGCCGCCGCGGTGCCGGCCGAGGTCGCCATTGAGTTCGGGCTCACCGGCCCGTACGAGATCCTGATCGGCGGGCCCACGGCGACGATGCGGGCCGTCGCGCGCGGGGCGGCGCTCCTGGAATCGGGAGCCTGCGACCGCGCGCTTGTCCTGGCTGTCGAGATCTTCGAGGAGTGTGCGGATCTCTTCGCGCGAGCGCGGGGGCGCCTCGCGCGTCCGCTGGTGGAGGCGGCCGGCTGCCTCTGGCTCGAGCCGGGCGAGGGAACGCTCAGCTTTGAGCAGAAGCGTGGCGGGCGGCGGGAGACGGGAGGCGCGCGGCAGCGCCTCGGAGAGATGCTGGCCTGCGAGCCCGTGGCGGCCCTGGCCCTCGCGCGCGACGGCGGCGCCACGGGACCGCTGCGCGTACAGGGCGCATGGAGAGGCGAGACGGTGCGGCTCGCGTGGAGCCAGAGTCCATACCGGATGCGCGGGGCGGAGCGGCCCCGGCGGAGGCGGATCGCATGATGCAGAAGGAGATCCTGGACGAGCTCAAAACGCTGATCGTCGAGCGTCTGAAGTTCGATCCGCGCCGCGCGGCCGAGATGACGCTCGAGACCACACTGCCCAAGGGCGTCGAGGGCTCGCTCGGCCTCGACTCGCTGGACTTCATCGAGCTCTCCGTCGCCATGGAAGAGCGCTTCGGCATCGTCATCGACGAGGCCGAAAATCTGGCCGACGATTTTCTCTCCCTCGAGACCCTCTCCCGCTTCATCCTCTCGAAGGTGAAATGACGCGTGTCGTCGTCAGCGGCCTGGGCGTCGTCAGCCCCTACGGCGCCGGCGTCAAGACGTTCTGGGCCGGCCTGGCCTCGGGCGAGTGCGCCATCCGGCCGCTGACCGTCATCGACACGGCGGGCTTCCGGTCGCGCATCGCGGCGGAGGTGCCCGCCGAGGTCGTCGGTGCCCTCGGCGCTTCTCGTCGACGCTCCCGCGCAGACCGCCTGGCCCTCGCCGCGGCCCGCGAGGCGCTGGCCGACGCCGACCTCGCGACGCGCGACCGGACGGACATGGCGCTTTTCGTCGGGGCCGTGGGCGGCGGGATGCTCGAGGGCGAGGGTTGGTACTGTGAAGAGGCGCTTCGCCTGCGGCCCTCGCCAAGGATCAGGGCGCTCCGCTCCATCCTGCCGGCGAGCCACGCGGAGATGCTCGGCTGGCGGCTGGGGCTCGGCGGGCCCAGGGAGACCGTGATCATGGCCTGCGCCTCCGGCGCGGCCTCCATAGCCTTCGGCGCCGACCTCATCCGCTCCGGCGCGACCCCGCTGGCGCTCGCGGGGGGCGTGGATGCCATCACGCGCATCTGCTTCATGGGCTTCAATGCGCTCAAGCTGCTCGACCCCGAGCCGTGCCGGCCCTTCGACCGCGGGCGGCGCGGCATGTCCATCGGCGAAGCGGCCGCGTTTGTCGTGCTCGAAGACTCCGAGCACTGCCGCCGGCGCGGCGGGCGCACGTTCGGCGAGCTGCTGGGCGCCGGCGTCACGACGGACGCCCACCACGTCACGGCGCCGCACCCGGAGGGCGAGGGGATGATCCGAGCCATGCGTGAGGCCCTCGCCGCGGCAGGGCGCGAGCCGGGCGACATCGGCTACGTCAACGCGCACGGCACGGGGACGCCGCAGAACGACCGTGTCGAGGCCCTGGCCATGACGCGCGTCTTCGGGGAGGGCCGCGTGCTGGTGAGCTCGACCAAGTCGCTCGTCGGCCACACCATGGCGGCGGCGGGCAGCGTGGAGGCGGTGGCGACCCTCCTCGCGCTGCAGCACGGGCTGATTCCGCCGACCGCCAACCTGATCGATCCGGACCCGGACGTGCCCTTCGACTGCGTCGCTCAGACGGCGCGCCCCGCCGAGGTGCGCGCCGCGCTGTCCAACTCCTTCGGCTTCGGCGGCCACAACGTGAGCCTGATCTTCGGCCGATGATGTCCGGGCGCCGGGTCGTGATCACGGGGATGGGCTCGGTCAGCGCGGCCGGAGCCGGCGGCACGGCGGTTGTGGCCGAGGCGCTCGAGCGGCGGCCGTGCACCATCGCGCCGCTCCAAGCCTTCGACGTCGACGGGTGCACCAGCCGCCTGGCGGCGGAGGTCGACGAGGCGCGCTTCATGGCGCTGCTCGATCCCGACAGCGTCCGCAGGCTCTCGCGGATCTGCCGCATGACCCTGGCCGCCTGCCGCCTGGCGGTCGACGAGGCCGGGCTCGAAGGCGGCGCGAGGCTCGGGCTCGTCGTCGGCAGCGAATTCGGCGACTTCCGCTCAGGCGCGGAGTTCTTCGACGGCTTCCTCCGCCGCGGGCCGGCGGGGCTCTCGCCGATGGTGTTCCCGAGCACGGTGATGAACAGCATGGCCGCCGTGGTGGCCATCGCCATCGACGCCAAGGCGTCCTCCGTGACGCTCAACCAGGCGACGGTGGCCGGCGACCTGGCCGTGGCGCGGGCGGCCGCGCTCATCGCCGCCGGGCGGGCGGAGGCCGTGGTCGCCGGCGGCGTGGACGAGCTTTTCAGCAACGTCTACCTGAGCCTGGCCCGACTGGGCGCGCTCTCCCCGATGGGCGGCGACGCTCCCGAAGGCTGCCGCCCCTACGCGCCCGATCACAACGGGCCCGTGCTGGGCGAGGGCGCCACCTTCCTGGTCCTCGAGGAGAGGGAGGCGGCGCGGGCCCGCGGCGCCGCCATCCATGCCGAGGTCCTCGGTGCCGCCTGGGGCGCCATCCCGGTGGCTCCGCACACGGCCCCTGCCGGCCGGCGCGACAAGCGCGCCATCGCGCGTCGGGCGCTCGGCCAGGCGGGCGTCGAGGCCGGGTCTCTGGCGCGCTGCTACGGCTCGGGCAACGGCGACCCGGCGCTCGATGATTGGGAGCAGCGGCTGCTCGCGGCCGACGGCGTGCGGGATCCGGAGTCGCTGGCGCCGCTCTTCGGTCAGCATGGGGGTCTCGGCGTCCTCCGTGTCGCCGCTGCAGCGCTCGACGCGCGGGCGGGTCGCGCGCCCGCGCTGGTGCACGGGATCGCCCGCGGCGGCTGCCGCACGGCCCTCGTCATCGGGCAAGCGGCATGAGCGACCACGTCGCCGTCATCCCGGTCTTCAACGAGGCCCCGACGATCGGCGCTCTCGTGGCGCGCGCGGCGCGTCATGGCCCCGTTCTTGTGGTGGACGACGGCTCGTCGGACGGCAGCGCCGATGCCGCCGCGGCCGCCGGCGCCGCCGTGCTCCGCCTCGCCAGCCGCCGCGGCAAAGGCGGGGCGCTGCGCGCGGGCTTCGCCGAGGCGCTCTCCCGCGGCGCCGAGCGCGTGCTGACACTCGACGGAGACGGGCAGCACGATCCCGATGACATTCCGCAGCTGCTCGCGGCGTCCGCCGCCCTGCCGGGAACGCTCGTCATCGGCAGCCGGCTCGCCGATGGCGGCGCCTCCATGGAGCCCGCCCGCCTGAACGCGCAGCGCATCAGCGGTTTCTTCATCAACTGGCTGACCGGGCAGGCCGTCGCCGACACGCAGTCAGGGTTCCGCGTGTACCAGCGGAAGCTGCTCGAGGCGGTGACGCCGCGGCGCGGCGGCTTTGTGCTCGAGAGCGAGATGCTCTTGCGGGCCGCCGCGGCGGGCTTCGCCATCCGCGAGGTCCCGGTGACGCCGGGGCTCGGGGCGGGACGGCCGAGCCACTTCCGGCCGCTCCGCGACGGCACCGCCGTGGCGACGTATCTCATAGCCTGCGGCATCCGACGCTGGGTGCGGGATGCGGGGCTCGTCGCGGCGGTGCTCCTGAGGCCGTTCACCCCCGCGCGCTTCAAGCAGCGTCACCTCGAGATGCACCGCTTCGCGACGCCGTACCGCTACAACTACGGGGCCTATGCGATGGCGATGGGTGCTTTCATCCTCGACCGCATCGCCCAAAGCTGGCGGGGTTGGTGGTGGGACCCGCGGGCTCGCGTCATGCGCCGCGCGGCCCTGGCAACCGCGGCGCTGCCCGTGCTGGCGGCGGCAGCGGCGACGCAGGGGGCGCTCAGGCTCAGACGGCGCTCGGGCCTTGACCTCGTTTCGCCCCTCGTGCGGCGGATATTCTCACAGGAACGGCTGGCCGCATTCCTGCCGAGCGCCGCATGGCCTGAGTCACCGCCGGCGGACTATGATGTCCTCGTCGTGGGCGGCGGGCCGGCCGGTTCGACAGCCGCGACCTTCCTCGCCCGCGGGGGCCTGCGCGTGGCGATCGCGGAGCGCGAGGCCTTCCCGCGCTTTCACGTCGGCGAATCGCTCCTGCCGGCCATGATGCCGCTGCTCGACCGGCTCGGCGTCCGCGAGCGGATCGAGCGCCACGGCTTCCTCGTCAAGTACGGGGCGGCCTTCCACGACCAGGAGTCCGATCTCGAGTACCGCTTTTACTTCCGCGAGGGCCAGCCGTGGCCGAACTACAGCTACGAGGTCCCTCGGGCGGAGTTCGACCAGATCCTCTTCGAGCACGCCGCCAAGGAGCCGGGCGCGAGCGTGCTCCAGCCGGCTACGGTGGAGCGGGTCGAATTCGACGCGGACGGCGCGACCGTCGGGATCCGCGAGGGCGGCGAGTCGCGGACGCTTCGCGCGCGCTTCGTCGTGGACGCCAGCGGCCGGGACGGCTTCCTCGCCTCGCGCCGCGTGGGTCGGCGCGCTCCCATCCCGGGCCTCGGCAAGGTCGCCCTCTTCGCCCACTACGAGGGCGCGCCGCGCTGGCACGGGCGCGACGAGGGGTTGATCCGCCTCTACATCTTCGAGGACGGCTGGTTCTGGTGGATCCCGTTCGCGGGAGGCCTGACGAGCATCGGCTGCGTCCTCCACGCGAAGACGGCGCGGGGGCGGGAGGGCTCGCTCGAAGCGCTGTACGAGGAGATGATCTTTCGCTGCCGCCGGGTCGCGGAGGGTCTCCGCGAGGCCCGCCGCGTCACACCCGTGCGGAGTGCGGCGAACTTCTCCTACCGGACGCACCCGGTGGCAGGCGACCGCTTCCTCTGCGTCGGGGACACGCTGGCCTTCGTGGATCCCATTTTCTCCTCGGGCGTCTACATCGCCATGCAGACGGGCGAGATGGCGGCCGCAGAGATCCTCGCCGCCTTCGCCGAGGACCGCTTCGAGGCGCGGCGCTTCAACTCGTACCTGCGGCGCGTCCATCGCGGCCTGAGCCCGTTCGTCCGCTTCATCCGTCGCTACTACGAGCCCGCCTTCCTCGAGGTCTTTCTCCAGCCGCGAGACCGGCTGGGGATCCTCGACAGCGTCCTGGGCGTCCTGGCGGGCGGTGCCTTTCTGCGCATGCGGCTTCGCATGCGGGGCTCGCTCACCGTCTTCTTCGCGATCGTGCGCGTCAACCGCTGGCTGCGTCGCTGGCGCGGCCGGCCCGTGGAGTCGAGGCTCGGCTGGTGAGGCTTCCGGAGCTTTTGCCCCGGGGCTACTCCTTTACGGTCGTCGGCATCGCCGTTGGGGTGGCGGGGCTGGTGTCGCTGGGCGCCATGGCCGAGCGCATCACGCGCTTCATCGAGGGCGGCGACCGCTTCGTGCTGGGCCAGATCTCCGTCGCGGGCGAGGGGATGGGCATGGGTACGGGCTTCACCGCCGGCGGGCTCCTCACCGCGGCCAAGATCCGCGAGATCGCCGCCGTGCCCGGAGTCTCCGGCGTCCAGGCGCAGGTGATGCTGCCGCTCAATACCAGCACGTCGCACTTTCTCACGCTGACCCAGGAGCTGATCATGGGCATGGACGTGAGCGTGCCCATCCCCAACCGCCACTACCGCGAGCTGCCGGTCGCCGCGGGGCGGCCGCTCCGCCCGGCCGATCGGCGGGCCACGGTGCTGGGCGCGGACTTCGCCGCCTCGCGGCACCTCAGCGCCGGCGCCTCCGTGACGCTCGGCGGCCAGGACTTCGCCGTCGTCGGCATCCTCGAGAAGACCTTCACGGCCCCCGACCGCTTCGCGCTCGTCCCCATCGAGGACGCTCGCGAGCTGTGGCTCCGGCGGGACCCGCTCCTCGTCCAGGTCTTCGGCGGAGGCTCCCTGCGCCGCGGAGACCTCAACACCGGTGCGGCCGTCGGCTGGAGCGACGGCCTAGACCCGGACGCTCTGGCCCGCCGCATCCAGGCGACGGTGGCCGGCCTCAACGTCACGATTCCCGGCGAGTTGAGCCGCCTCCTGCGACAGTCGACCGCTTTCTTCTCCGCGCTCCTGCTCGGGATCGGTGCCCTTGGGCTTCTCATCGGAGGCCTGTCGCTCGCCAACACGGTGACGGCGGCCGTCTTCGAGCGCATTCGAGACTTCGGCATCAAGCGCGCGCTGGGCGCCACGGATCTCGATCTTCTCGGCGAGGTGCTGGGCGAGGGAATCCGCGTGAGCCTCTGGGGCGGGGCGGCCGGCGTGCTGCTGGCGTGGAGCATCGGCACCGCGGTGGACGCGCGCGTGCTCCGCGACGGGCAGCAGCTCTTCCTCTTCTCGCCTCGGCTGCTCGCGTTCGCCATCGGCTTCTCGCTCGCGCTGGGGGCGCTGGCGGCCGGCTACGCGACGCTCCGGATCGCGCGGCTCTCACCCGCCGAAGCGATCCGGCGCGGCAGTTGATGTTCGAGCCGAGACATGGCCGAGCTGCCGCAGGCACGAGCATGGCGAGGCGAGGGCTGAGTAGAATGCGAGGGCTGAATTGATCCCCTTGCTCAGGGCGACGGGGCTCTCCAAGACCTACGCCGGCCCGGGCGGCGCTCCCGTGCCGGTGCTCCACGACATCGATTTCGAGGTCAGGAGGGCCGAGTTCGTGGCGGTGACAGGTTCGTCGGGGTCGGGCAAATCCACCCTGCTGAATCTCCTGGGGCTGCTCGAGCCGGCGTCCGCGGGCGAGGTCTGGCTTGGCGAGGAGCGCGTGAGCCACCTCGGCCGCCGCGCGCAAGCGCGGGTGCGCGGCGCCTCCATCGGCTATGTGTTCCAGTCCTTCATGCTGCTCTCCGGGCTGACCGCGCTCGACAACGTGATGCTCGCCGCGCGCTACGTCGGCCGGGACCGCGCCGTGGCGCGGCGCGAGGCGCTGGACCTTCTCGAGCGGATGGGCGTCGCGCACCGCAAGGACCACTACCCGGCCCAGCTCTCGGGCGGGGAGCAGCAGCGCGTCGCCTACTGCCGCGCGATCCTCAATCGTCCGCCGCTGGTGCTGGCCGACGAGCCGACCGGCAATCTCGACGACGAGCACGCGCGGGTGATCCTGGCCGAGCTTCGCGCCTCAACGGCGGAGCGCGGCACGGCCGTGGTACTCGTCACCCACCGTCCCGAGACGCAGGCCGGTGCCGATCGCGTGCTGCGGCTCCGCGACGGCCGCCTCGCGCCGGGGCCCGCCGCGCCCGCAGCGTGACGCGCCCGGCGGCGTCATGGGCCGTTGCGGCCCTTGCGGCGCTCCTGGCGCTCTCCCTTCTGCTGCCCGGCCTCGGGCGAGCGCCCTTCGACGATCCGGGCGAGGGACAGCATGCCGAGATCGCGCGCGAGGCCTGGGCCTCCGGCGATCTGCTCGACTTGAGACTTAACGGTGTCCGCTACTTCGACAAGCCGCCGCTCCTGTACTGGCTGATCGCGCTCGACTTCCGCGTTTGGGACCCGTCCGAGTGGGCCGCACGGCTGCCCTCTGTCGCGGGAGCCGCCGCCGCCGCCGCGGCGACGGCGTTCCTCGGCGCGCGTCTCCTCGGCCCGGGCGCCGGGCTCCTCGCCGCCGCAGCGCTCTTGTCCTGCGCGCTCTTTGCGGTCTTCGGCCGCTACGTTCGTCCCGAGACGCTCTTCGCGGCCGCCATCCAGATCGGACTGACGGGGCTCCTGCTGGGCGTGACGGGCGACGGGCGGCGCGCCAGGCGCTGGGCCGTCGCGGGCTGCGCCGCGCTCGGCGCTGCGTCGCTCGCCAAGGACCCGCTCGGGCTCATCGCGCCACTGGCCGCGGTCGCCGCCGCGCTCGCGGCCTGTGGGCGCCTGCGGCCTGTCCGTCGGTGGCTGCCGTGGGCGGGAGTGGCGCTCATGCTGCTGGTGGGTCTCGGCTGGTATGCCTGGAGCGCGCTCCGGCATCCGGGCTTTCTCTGGTACGCCGTCGTGGACAACCATCTCCTCAACGCGGTCGGGCTCCGCCATTTTCCGGATGAAGATGTCCCGCTTGCCACCGGGGAGTTCCTTGCCGTGGCCGCGCTCGGCGCTTTTCCGTGGATCATTCCCGCCGGGCTCGTGATGGTGTCGCTCTACCGCAGGCGGGCCTGGCGAGATCCCGAGGAGACGCCCTGGGTTGCCCTCGCCGTGTGGATCATCGGGCTCTGGGGCCTCTTCACGCTCTCGGCCTTCAAGCTGCCCCACTACGGTCTACCGGCGTACCCGGCCATCGCGCTGCTGGCCGCGCGCTGGTGGACCGAGCGCGGGGAGCGCGGCCGCGCGCCGGCCCTCGTCCACGCGGGGCTCTTCGCGCTCATCGCCGTGGGGCTCGGCCTGGTGGCCGTCGGCGACGGCAAGGGCTTCCTGGACACAGTCTTCTCCGCTGTCGACGTCAACACCCGCAAAGGCGCCACCGCCGCCCAGGCTTCTCCGCTGCCGCCCTGGTCCGCGCTCCAGCCGCTGGTGGCCCGGACTGCGCTGGTTATTGGGGCGGGAGCGGTCACCCTTGGCGTGATCGCATGGCGCCGCGCCGGGCGGTGGACTGGGGCCGTCGTGGCCACGACCATGCTGGCCGTGATGCCGGCTGCGACCCGCGCCCTCGACCTCGTCGCCGGCGCCCGCGCCGTGACCGGCATGGCGGCCGAGGTGCGGCGCCTCGCGGCGCTGGGCGCGCTGCTGGCCCACGAGGGCGCAATCGAGAACTCGGGCGCGCTCGAGTTCTACTCGGGTCGCCGCCCGGTGCTCGTGGACGCTCGGCGCAGCGTGCTGGGCATCGGCGCGACCTTTCCGGATGCCGCGGGTACGTTCTGGACGGCCGACGAGCTCGCCGCGGCGTGGTTGTCGGGCCGCCCCATCCTGTTAGTGACGTCGCGCGAGCCTCGGCGGAGTGGGGTCTCAACGCTGCCCTCCGACCGCGTGAGGCTGCTTCGCGCCGAGAACGGCCGCTGGCTCTATGCCCCGGTTCCGCCTACCGCCGCGGCGACGCGCTAGCCGCCCGAACGTGGAGGTAGCCCGCAGGTAGAGATGGCCCGCAGGTAGAGATGGTCCGTCCGGCCGCGTTTTGCTATGGTGGGCCGGACATGGCGGCCGACTATCTCCGCACCCTGTTCCTCCACCCCCCCTCGCGGGAGGGTTTCGACGGTGGCGCCGGCTCGCGCTACCAGGCGAAACGGGAGATCCGCTCCTTCTGGTATCCAACCTGGCTCGCCCAGCCCGCGGCGCTGGTCCCGGGCTCGAGACTGGTCGACGCCCCTCCGGACGGTCTCACGCTGGACGATATCCGGCCGCTGGCGCGCCAGTACGACCTCTGCGTCATGCACACGAGCACGCCGTCCTTCCCCGGCGACATCGCGGTCGCCGAGGCGCTCAAGGCCGAGAACCCGCGCCTGATGATCGGCATGGTCGGCGCGGCGGTGGCCGTGGCGCCGGAGGCCTGCCTCGCGGCGGGTGGGGCGCTCGATTTCGTGGCGGGCAGCGAGTTCGACTTCACCATCCAGGAGGTGGCCCATGGGCGCCCGCTCCGGGATGTGAAGGGCCTCTCGTACCGCGTCAACGGGCGAGTCGCGCACACGCCCGCCCGGCCCATCCTCGAGAACATGGATCTCCTGCCGTTCGTCACGCCTGTCTACAAGCGTGACCTCACGGTCGAGCACTACGCCATCGGCTATCTCAAGCACCCGTATGTCTCCCTCTACACGGGACGCGGGTGCCGCTCCAAGTGCACCTTCTGCCTCTGGCCCCAGACGGTCGGCGGCCAGCGCTACCGGACGCGGAGCGTGGAGCACGTCGCCGAGGAGATGGCGATGGCGCAGCGACTGTTCCCGCAGGTCAAGGAGTTCTTCTTCGACGATGACACGTTCACCGACGACCTGCCGAGGGCCGAGGCCATCGCCGCGCGCCTGGGCAGGCTCGGCATCACCTGGTCGGTCAACGCCAAGGCCAATGTCCCGTACGCGACGCTCAAGGTGTTGAAGGACAACGGGCTCCGGCTCCTGCTCGTCGGTTACGAATCCGGCAACCAGCAGATCCTGAACAATATCAAGAAGGGTGTCCGCCTCGACGTCGCGCGGCGTTTTACCCGCGACTGCAAGGCGCTCGGCATCGCCATCCACGGCACCTTCATCCTGGGCCTGCCGGGCGAGACCCGCGACACCATCCAGGAGACCATCCGGTTCGCGTGCGAGATCGACCCGACCACCATCCAGGTCTCGCTGGCCGCGCCCTATCCGGGGACGTCGCTGTATGCCGAGGCGCGGCGCAACGGCTGGATCGAAGCCGAGGAGCTGGTGGACGACACGGGAGTGCAGCTGAGCACCATCGGCTACCCGCATCTCCCGCGAGCCGAGATCTACCGCTCGGTGGATGAGGTGTACCGGCGCTTCTACTTCCGCCCGCGCAAGATGATCTCGCTCGGCGCCGAGATGCTGCGCAATCGCGAGGTCATGCGGCGCCGCCTCTCCGAGGGGCGCGAGTTCCTGCGCTTTCTCCGCAAGCACCGGGAGACGGCGCCTGCCGGTTAGTCACCCCGCCCCGCGCGCCGCCCGCCCTCCGGCGGTCGGGCGGAACCCGTGTGTTAGCATATCGGTATGAAAGTCCTCGTCATCGACGCGATCGCGCAGGAGGGGATCGCCTTTCTCGCGGAGCGCGGGTTCGAGGTCGAACAGGTCTCGTCCAAGATTCCGCGGGCGGAGCTCTTCGAGAAGATCGCGGGCTACGAGGCCATCATCACCCGCTCGTCCACCACGGTGAATGCCGAGTTCCTCGGCCACGCGCGGCGCCTGCGCTTCCTCGGGCGGGCGGGCGTGGGCGTGGACAATATCGACGTCGAGGCCTGCTCCCGCCAGGGCGTGGTGGTCGCCAATGCCCCCTATGGCAACGTGGTGTCGGCCGCCGAGCACACGGTCGGCATGCTCCTGGCCCTCGTGCGGAAGATCCCGTCCGCCCACGAGGCGCTCAAGCGGCTCGAGTGGGATCGCGGCATCTACGGCTCCGAGCTGTTCCGGAAGACCGCCGGCGTGATCGGCCTCGGCAAGGTCGGCTCGCGGGTCGCCGCGCGACTGCGCGCCTTCGACATGGACGTTCTGGTCTACGACCCGTACATCCCCGAGGGCCGCGCGCGGGATCTGGGCGTGCGGCTGACCGATCTCCAGACGCTGCTGACCCAGGCCGACATCGTCACGGTGCACGTGCCGCTCTCGGACGAGACGGAGAACATGCTGGCGGCGCGCGAGATCGCGCTGATGAAGCCGGGCGTCCGCATCGTCAACTGCGCGCGCGGCGGCATCGTCAGCGAGCCCGACCTCCTGGCCGCGCTCGAGTCGAGGCACGTCGCCGGGGCGGCGGTGGATGTCTGGACGGAAGAGCCGCCGGTCTCGCCGCTCGTCAAGCGCCTGGTCCAGCACCCGCGCGTGATCGTGACGCCGCACCTGGGGGCCAATACGCAGGAGGCGCAGGTCAACGTCGCCGTGGACGTGGCGCGGCAGCTGGCGGCGTTCCGCGACGGCGAGCTGCTCGAGCACGCGGTCAACGTGCCGGTGGGCGACCGCGAGAGCATGGCCGAGATCCGGCCGTTCGTGACGCTGGCGGAGATCCTCGGCCGCTTCTGCCTCCAGCTCGAGAAGGACAATGTCGAGCGCGTCGAGGTGGACGTCGCGGGGCTGGTCGCCAGGCGGGACCCGGAGCTGATCGGCCGCGCCGTGCTGAAGGGCCTCCTCGACGGCGTCACCGCCCAGACGGTCAACCTCGTGAACGCGCGGCTCGTGGCGCGGGAGCGCGGGCTCGAGGTCGTGATCCGGACCGACGAGGCGGCGCCGTCGGGTTACACGAACCTCGTCACCGTCACCACCCAAGCCGGAATCGGGCGGAAGATCATCGCGGGCACTGTCTTCGACGGGGCGCCGAGGATCGTGCGGCTCCGGGACCTTCACATCGAGTTCATTCCCGAAGGGCATGTCCTCGTGCTCTCGTACGAGGACCGGCCCGGTATGGTCGGTAAAATCGGCTCCATCCTCGGCCGTCACAACGTGAACATCGCCTCGATGCACGTCGGGCGCCGCACGAAGCGAGGGCGCGCCATCGTCGTGCTGCTCCTCGACGAGGACGTCGCGCCCGAGGTCATGGAGGAAGTCTCGAAGGCCGTCGAGGCCGATTTCGCCCGCGTCATCCGGCTGGGGGCGCGATGATGGCCGCTGCGTCGAAGCGCGCGGCCGCCGCCCCATTGCGCACGCGGCGCGCCGCGCGCGGCTTCGAGCGGCGCCCCTGGGGAGGGTTCGAGACCCTCCAGGTGGGCGCGGGCTACAAGGTCAAGCGCCTGGTGGTCCAGCCGGGCCACCGCATCAGCCTCCAGCGCCACCGATTCCGCGCGGAGCACTGGGTGGTCGTGGCCGGCGCCCCGCGCGTCGTCATCGAGGGCAGGGCGCGGCGGCTCAAGCCCCCCGCCACCGTCGATGTGCCCCGCGGCGCCTGGCACCGGATCGAGAACCCCGGCCGGCGCCCGGTGGTCATCATCGAGGTCCAGCACGGATCGCATCTCGATGAACGCGACATCGTCCGCCGCCACGACGACTATGGCCGCGCGGACGGTGTCACCCGGCCCCGTTCGCGCTAGCGTCGGATCCCGCCTAGTTCAGGTACTTCGACACTCCGAGATAGATCGCCGCCAGGCTAAGGTACTCGTGCAGGACGGCTTCGGCCTGGCGGCGCTTCCGCCACCAGCCGTCTCTGGGGAAGTCATCTTCCATCACGAGCGCGATCAGGCCCTCGATGTTTCCGGAGGCTTCTCGCGTCCACACGAGCTTCACTCGCCGCGAGTGCTGGGGCGACGTGACCAGGATGACCCGCCGCCAGCGACGAGCCCGCGCCGTCTCAGCCACGACCCTGAGCTCTGCCTCCGTGGTCTTGACCGGGATGGAGAGGAGGACGATGGCGTCGGGCGGCACGCCATGCTTTTCGAGGACGAGGCGGGATTCACCCTGGTAGTCGAGGCGGCGCACGCCGAGCGCGATGAGCTCGCGGACCCGGTCGGGCGTGAAGTCGTTGGAGAGGACGATCCGCGGCGCCCAACCCTTGCGGTAGAGTCCGGCGGCGGTGGCCTCACGGATTGGGATGCCGCCCGCCATGATGACGACGGCGTCGGCGGGCGCCAGCGCGTCCTCCACGACGAGGGCCCGGCCGACGAGGCGGAGCGCCGGCCGGTGAGCGGCCGCGGCCAGAACCACCAGCGCCGCCGCTAGTAGGGCGGCGACGGCGAGCCAGCGGCGCGCGCGCGGCGTCACCGCTCCAGCTCGACCAGGTACTCCTTGATCCTGCGGGCGTCCGGCGCGTCCGGCTTGAGGGCGAGGTACTTCCGGAACGCTTCCTTGGACTTCTCCGTCTGCTTGCTCTGGTAGTAGAGGAAGCCCATCTGTCGGAACGGGTCGGGGTAGGTCGGGTCGAGGGCGGCCGCGCGGTCGTAGGCCTGGAGCGCCTGGGCGACGAGCGCCGGCTTGTCGGCGGGGTTCTTGGCGCGCTGGGCCTGGAGGCGGTAGAGGTCGCCGTAGTAGAGATGGGTCGTCGGGTCCTTGGGCGCTAGCGGCAGCACGCGGTCGAGCTGGGCCTTGGCCAGCCCGAAGCGGCCGGCGCGGATGTCGAGCGCGGCGTTCTCGCGCACGATGGTGCGGGTGCGCATCGCGAACTCGTCCGTGTTCCGGACGCCCCCGGCCGTCTCCGTCGCCGCGTACTTCGTCTTCAGCAGATCCAGGGTGTTGGCGATCCGCTCGTCGAGCCGCGGGTGGTTGCCGAAGAAGAAGTTTTCGAGCTTGCTCCCGTCGCCGTGGTCGTCCTTGAGGAGCTCGAACACGCGCGGCGCCTCGGCCGGGTCGTAGCCGGCCTTGACCATGCGCTCCATCCCCTCGCGGTCCGCCTCGCGCTCGAGGTCGCGCCCGAAGCCGTTGACGGACGCGATGAAGGCGAGCTGGAGGCCGAGCCCGAGGAAGATGTTCGACGTCGTCCGCAGCACCTCGGCGGAGACGTAGTTGCCTTTCCCAGCCTGGGTGCCGGCCGCGACCGCGACCCCGAGCGAGGCGGCGATGGCCAGCGCGGTGAACCAGATCTGCTTGTTCTGCGCGTCGCGGTTGAACATGAGCGCGTGGCGGTTCGTCACGTGCGTCAGCTCGTGGCCGAGGATCATGGACAGCTGCGCTTCGTTCTCGACACGGCTGAGGAGCCCGGTGTGGATGTACACCTTGCCGTTCGGCATGGCGAAGGCATTGAGCGTCGGGTCGCGGAAGACGGCAATGCGGGGGGCGGGCGCGCCCGCCTTCTGCGCCTCGTCGGGCACGAGCGTGGCCGCAACGCCGGACAGGTAGTCTTCCAGGAGGGGATCGTCGTGGGTCTTGCCGAGCTTGCCGAGCTTCTCCTCCTCCTTCTCGGCGTCGCTCCAGAGCTGCCGCTCGTCGGGCTCCGGGCTGAAGGGCTTGCCCTGGTAGCCCATGGGGGGGACGCTGGTCGAGGCGCACCCGGCCAAGAGGACCGTGACCAGGGTCCAGGCCCAAAACTTGGTAGACCACCCCCACCGGTTGTACGATGACCGCCAGGAGGTGCTAGCCATGCGTCGTATCCTTGCTCTGTCACTCTGCCTGCTGGCCGCGACGGCTTGCGCGTCCAACCCGCCGCGCGTCCAGCGCAGCGAGTTCGAAGACATTCCCGTTCCCAAGGGTCTCACCGTCGACCTCAACAAGTCCACGATCATCGAGTCTCCGACGGTCAAGGCCGCCCGCCTGTTCTACAAGGGGCGGGTCGAGATCGAAAGCCTGGCCCTGGCTTTCCGGACGACTCTCGAGGCCAATGGCTGGCGGAACATCTCGGCCACGACTGCCTCCGACAAGGGTATCACCCAGATCTACGAGAAGACCGGCAGCTCGCTGCAGGTGCTGATCTACGAGGGCTGGTACGACACCTGGGTCGAGATGTCTGCCACCCGGGCGATCACTTCGAACGGTCAGCCGAAGTAGGCTGGGCTCAGTGCGCCGTCCGGGCCCCGGGTGCGGGCGGTCGATCGCGGGCGCGCCGCGGGTCACCTCTTCTTGATCGCCTTCTGCAGCACCTGGACCAGCTGCTCGACCCCCTGCGTCTGCTTCCCCGTCATGTGCACGCGCACCACCCGGCGTCCCGCGTCCCGCAGGGCCTGGAGGTCGCCCAGGGCCTGGGCGGCTTTGAGCGTCGAGAAGCCGTAGCCCGCGCCCGGGATGGCCATGTCCTCCTTGTCCTCGCCCGTGAGCTGAATGAACACGCCGTTGGGGCGTCCGCCCTTGTGCAGCTGCCCCGTCGAGTGCAGGTAGCGCGGGCCGAAGGCCACCGTGGTCGCGAGCTTGAGGTGATCACGCAGGAGCGTTCGGAGCTCCTGCAGTCGGCTCCACGTGTCCGCCGTGGGCGCCAAGTACGCCTGGATGGCGATGTAGTCGCCCGCCTCAGCCTGCCCCAGAAATTCCTGGAGCCCCTGCGACACTCCGGCCGGCTTCTTGCCTGAGTTCGTCATGAGCACGAGGCCGTTCTCCTCGGCGTCGGCCGGCCATTCCGGCAGCTTCTTGCTCTTCTTCCACGCCCCGAGCAGCGACGCCGTGTTCTCCTTGGCGCGCGTGACGTCGGGCTCGTCGAAGGGGTTGACGCCCATCGCGACGCCGGCGGCGGCCGTCGCCAGCTCCCAGCGGACGAACTCGGCCCCGACCTCCAGCGGCTCCCGGAGCGCGATGCGGATCACGGGATGCCCCGCGTCCTCGAGCGCGTTGAGCGCGGCGTCGTGGCTAAGGTCGCCCTCGAGCGTGACGGCCACGAAGACGCGGTCCTCGCCGTAGACCGCGGGCGGGCCGAGCGGCTCGTCGTCCACGGGCACGAGGCCCTTGCCGTCCTTGCCGAGCGACTCCGCCAGGAGCTGCTCGATCCAGGGGCCGAGACCGCGGAGCTTGCGCGAGAGCACGAGCGTCACCTTGTCGCGGCCGGCCTTGGCCAGCCCCGCGAGCGCGGCGCCGAGCCGGACCGCGGCATTGTCGCGGGCGCCGACCGCGTTCCCGCACGCCTCGACCATAGCGTGGGCGCGGTCGAGCAGCGCCTTGATGTCGATGCCGATCAGCGCCGCGGGCACGAGGCCGAAGAAGGACAGGGCCGAGTAGCGTCCGCCGATCGAGCCCGGGTTGAGGAAGGTGCGGCGGAAGCCCGACTCGGTTGCGAGCTTGTCGAGCGGCCCGCCGGGGTCGGTGATGGCGACGAAGTGGATACCCGCGCGCGGCACCGAGGAGGCCGCGAGCTGTCCGCGGAAGTACTGGTACAGGGACAGGGTCTCGGTCGTGGTGCCGGACTTCGTGGCGACGATGAAGAGTGTGCGCGTCAGGTTGAGCCGGTCGAGCGTGTGCTTGATCGCCGCGGGATCGGTCGAGTCGAGCATCAGGAGGTCTGGGTAGCCCATCTTGGAGCCGAAGATGAGGTTGAAGACGTCGCCGCAGAGCGACGAGCCCCCCATGCCCAGCAGCACGACCTGCGTGAACTGAAGCCTCCGGATCTCGTCCGCGAAACCTTTGATCTCGTCCGCGTGGCCGCGCATGATGGTCGGCGAGGTCAGCCAGCCGAGACGGTTGCGGATCGCCGCGGTCTCGCCCTTCCACAGGGACGCGTCCTTGACCCAGAGACGGTCCATGAAGTCCTGGCTCTCGAGGGCGTCCATGGTCTCCTGAACGGCCGGCAGCTTGAAGGCCTCGTCTGCGGGGCGCGCCTGCGCCTTCGCCTGCGCGGCCACCGGCGTCTCCATCTCGATCGTGCCCGCCGTGACCGGCTCCCCGGGGGCATCGGCCGGTGCCTCCTGGAGCGCCCGGCCTATGGCCTCGACCGGCACCTCTTCCCAGGTGTCGCGCTTGTCGGGCGCCGCCGCGCGGGCAGCGGCCGGCTTGCCCTTGTCTGCGGCCGCCGGCGGGCGCTCCTGCTGCGACGGAGCCGGCTGGCGCGTCGTGCCTTTCTCCGTGGGCGCCAGGCCGCCCTCGAGGAGCGCGACCTTGGAGACCTTGCGCACAAAGCGCTCCTCGCCGGAGAAGGAGGCGGCAAGCCATGCCGACGCGATCTCGACCGCCCTCGCGACGTCCACCTCGCGGGCGCCCAGGCACAGGACGTTGGCGTCGTCCTCCTCGCGGGAGAGACGCGCCGCCGACGGGTCGTGACAGAGCGAGGCCCGGACGCCGCGGATCTTGTTTGCAGCGATGGAGGCGCCGGCGCCGCTGCCGCAGATCAGCACGCCCGCGTTCACGAAGCCGCGGAGCACGGCCTGCCCGACCGCGCGCGCGTAGTCCGGATGGTCCACCGGGTCCGTGGAGAAGGTGCCGAGGTCAAGGAGGTCGTGGCCGCTCGCTTCGAGCGCCGCCGCCACCTGCTCCTTCAGCGGAAAACCAGTGTCGTCACAGCCGATCGCGATTCGCATGGGTCGGGGGTCTCCTGACGGCTCCCTATTCTCTCAAGATACGCGGGGCCCCACAACGCTCTCGTACAGGCGACCCTGGCGAGCTCGCGCGGCGGCGTGGGTGTCGCGACGGCGGGGGTCGGGGCGCACCTGAGACCCCGACGGCTCGGGCGAGGGCGCTCGGGCGGCCGAGCGCACCCAGGGCCAGGAGCGCCGCGCCGCGGCTCGAAGCCTCTGTGCCCTCGCGCACCTCAAGGGGCACCCCCAGCGCGTCGGCCAGGACCTGTGCGAAGACGCGGGAGTGCCCGAACGCGCCGCCCGAGGCGATGACCGCGTGGTCCGGCGACGCCACCGGCGCGAGCCGGTCGTAGACCGCCGCGAGGCGATATGCGACGGCTTCGACCAGGGCGCGGAGGATCTGCGGCGCGGTTGTGGCGAGCGAGATGCCAGCCACCGCCGCCTGCGCGTCGCCGCGCCAGCCAGGGCTCCGCTCGCGCGCAGGCGGCCGGTGAGGCGCAGCAGCAGGTATTCGGCGAAGCCGCACCACGTGGCCGCGCGGGCGAAGACGTCGGGCTTGGCCTCGCGCAGCCAGGTGAGCTTGGCCGGGAAGAAGGTCGAGTGCAGCGGCGCGCCGGTGCGGGCGTGCACTGCCGGTCCGTCCAGGCGGGCCCGGAGCGCCTTGGCCGCCCCAGCGCTCCGCGTGTCCGTCCAAGTCATGACGCCGGTGAGCGGGCGGCCCTCGGCGTTGAGCGCCAACAGGCTGTGGCAGAAGACCGAGGCGCCCACGGCCGCCGGTGGGCCGGCCGGGGAGGCAACGCAGCGGTCGATGGCCGAGGCCGTCGCGGCCACGAGCTCCTCCGGATCCAGATGGGAGCCCCCGTCGGGAGTGGCGGTGGGCTCGCAGCTGACTCGCGCGTCGGCGCCGGGCAGGGGCCGTCCCAGGGCATCGTAGCCGATGGCCCGGATCGAGCTCGTGCCGACATCCAGCGCGAGGATCCACATGGGTGCGGTATATTCTCCTCGACGCCCCGGCTTCCGTGGGGCATGTTTTCGACCGGCCGGGCGACCGAGAGGAGCGTATGGCTGAACCCGAGTGGGAGCTGCTCACGGTGCGCGGGCTCGGCATGACGGACGAGCGCGCGGCCGAATTCGTCGGAACGTTCGTCATCCACCGGGCCGGCAGCGCCGAGCCCGTCGAGCAGGTGCAGGTCCGCGTCAAGCGGAGCGTGCTCGAGGAGATGTCGGGCACCCTCAAGCGCTTGCTCGCCCGGTCCACGCGGTACACCCGCTAGCCTTGAACAAGGAGCCCCGATGGCCACGATCACCGTCTTGACTCCGGTCGGCGAGCAGCGCCAGGCGACCCTGGCTGTGCCGCCGCTGCCGGCCGACCTTCGCGGCCTCACCGTGGGGTTCGTGGACAACACGAAGCACAACTTCGACCTGCTGGTGCAGGAGATGGGCGCGCTCCTCAAGGAGCGTTTCGGCGTCAAGGCGGTGGTGCACCGGAGGAAGGCCAACGCCTCGACCGCCGCCTCCGACGAGATCATCGAGGGACTCGCGAAGGACTGCGACCTCGTCTTCGCCGGCTCAGGCGACTGAGGCTCCTGCACGTCGTGGAGTCTCCACGACTCGCTGGAGGTGGCCAAGCGCGGGACGCCGTCCGGGCTGATCGGGACCACCGTGTTCCAAAACCTCGCCGTGAGCGAGATGGCGGCGCTCGGAGCCACGGGGCTGCCGCTCATCGTGATCCAGCACCCGCTGGGCGGTGAGAAGCCCGAGGCCGTGAGTAGGCGCGCGCTGCAGGCGGTGGAGCAGCTGGCGAGCCTGCTCGGCCGCGCGTGAGCGGTACACTGTCCCGGTAGGCCGTCATCTCACGCCAGGAGGACACCTTGCCCGACGCCAGTTCCGCTTTCCGTGAGCTCCAGTTGCCCGAGGAGGATGTCTACGCGGAATTCGTCAAGCGCGACTGGTGCGACGGGCTGCCCATCGTGCCCCCCACGCCGGAGCGGGTGCGGGCGATGGTCGCGGCCGGCGGGGAGGATCCGGCTCGGGTGCTCGGCCTCATGCCGCCGCTCTGGCGCGAGGCAAGCGTCGAAAAGCTCGCCGTCAACGCCGTCATGGCCGGCTGCGAGCCCGCCTGCTTCCCGGTCGTTCTCGCGGCTGTCGCGGCCATACTCGAGCCCGCCTTCAACCTCTATGGCGTCCAGGCGACCACGCACCCTGTCGCCCCGCTCGTCATCGTCAGCGGCCCCGTCGCGCTTGCCGTCGGCATGCACGCGGGCGCCGGCCTCTTCGGTCCTGGCTTCCGCGCCAACGCGACCATCGGCCGCGCTATCCGGCTCATCCTGATGAACGTGGGCGGAGGCTGGCCCGGGCGCCACGACATGGCGACCCAGGGCAGTCCGGCCAAGTTCTCCTACGCCATCGCCGAGCGGGAGGACGTCTCGCCGTGGCCTCCGCTCCACGCGCGGTTCGGGTTCGCGGCCGAGCAAAGCGTGGTGACGGTCTTCGGCGGCGAGGCACCCCACAACGTCAACGACCACGTCTCGACCGCGGCGGCGGGCATCCTCAACAACGTCTCGGACGTCGCGGCCACGCTCGGCTCCAATGTCGGCTGGTACATGGCCCAGAGCCAGCTCCTCGTGGTGCTGGGGCCCGAGCACGCGGCAACCGTTGCCGCCGACGGGTTCTCGTGTTCGGATGTCCAGCGCTTCGTCTTCGAGCACGCCCGCATCCCACTAGGCAGGCTCAAGCTCGGCGGCATGTGGGGCATGCACGACTGGCCGCTCTGGATGCAGAAGGTCACCGACGAGCAGGCGCTCCTGCCCATGGTGCCGACCCCAGAGGACGTCTACGTCATGGTCGCCGGCGGCCCGGGCAAGCACTCGTGCGTCGTGCCCAACTGCACCTTCAGCCGCGCGGTGAGCAAGGCCGTCGAGCTGCGGCCTTAGGGGACGAGGGGACTCCGCTGCGCGAGAAGCGGCTCTGGTGGGCGGTGCTGGCGCTGGCCCTCTGGGTCGGCGCCTGGGCGACGCTCGACGCTTGGCGCTGCGTCGATCAGCCCTACGCGGGTTTCTCGGTGATGGACAACCTCCTGGTGGGGCTCGGGGTCGAGCGCGGCGGGCTCGAGCCGTTCGACTTCGTGCGCGCCATGGACGGCCGCCTCCTCGCCTCCGGCAGCCAGATCCACGACGAGGTCCGCCGCCACCCGCCGGGCACGAAGTTCCACTACCTCGTCAACCGTCGCGGTAGCCTGGTCGAGGCGGACATCACGAGCAAGGTCGAGCCCGTCCGCGACTTCGTGCGGTTCGTGCTCGAGGGGCTGCTGCCGGGGCTGCTCTTCCTGGGGCTGGGCGCCGCCGTCCTCGTCCTCAAGCCCGGCGCCCCGGACGCGCGGGTCTTCCTGCTCTTCTGTCTCATCTGGTTCGTGACGGCCGTCCTCTACCGCGACGCCGTCAGCACGTACCGCTTCGACGCCATCTTCCTCACCGCCTGGGCGTTCTCGCCCGCGCTCTACCTGCACCTGGCGCAGAGCTTTCCCGAGCGGCGCCCGTGGTCACTGCGCCACCCGCGCGTCATCTGGTTCGCCTACGGCGTCTCGGCGCTCCTGGCCGTTCTCCTCCAGATCCGCCACGCCGGCGTCCCGCCGAGCGAGTTCGTGCTGATCCCGACCGCGGCCGCAGTGTACTGGGTCTCGTCCCTCGTCCTCCTGATCGCGGCGCTCGCGACGACGGCGCTGCGTGGCTCGACCCCGCTTGGCCGCCAGCGCGCCCGGGTGTTGCTCGCGGGGTTCGCCGTGGGCCAGCTCGCTCCCGTGATGGGCACGGCCCTCGAGGCCGTGACGGGCATGGCGGTGCCGCACCTCAACCTGCTCTGGAAGCTCAACGTCCTCTTCCCGGTGGCCGTGGCATACGCCATGGTGCGCTACGACCTCTTCGACGTGCGAGCCGTCGTCCGCCTCGGCACCATCTACGGGCTCGTCACCGGTGTCGTGATCGCGGCCTACGCCTTGGCCATCACGCTGCTCAACGTGGTCTTCACCCGGCTCGGGATGGGCGCGAGCCCGCTCGCCACGGCCGTGGTGCTGGCGCTCGCCGTCGTGCTGTTCCTCAACCCCGTCTACGTCCGCGCCCAGCGTGTGGTGGACCGGGTCTTCTTCCGCCAGCGCCTCGACGTCCAGCGCTCCATCGAGCGGCTCGCCGGCACCATGACGACGGTCCTCGACCTCGACCGCATCGCGGGCCTCATCAGCCGGACGGTGGACGAGGCCTTCCATCCGACGCGGCTGACGCTCGCGCTGCTCGACGAGGGGCAGGGGCGCTACCGTGTCGTCGTCGGCAGCGCCGGGCCCATGGGCGCGGGCGGTCTCATCGCCGCCGAGTCGTCGCTGGCTCTGCACCTGGGCAAGGAGCGCCAACCGCTCACACGGGTTCAGCACGAAGCCGACCCGGACATGGCCTCTTGCCGGAACACCTGCCTCGCTCAGATGCGTGCCCTCGGCGCCGAGCTGGTAATGCCGGTGCTCTTCGGCGATCGCGTCACTGGTCTTCTCGCCCTCGGCGAGAAACGCTCGGGCGCCTCCTATACGACGGACGACCTGCGCCTGCTGCGCGTCCTCGTCAACCAGAGCGCCGTCGCGCTCGAGAACGCCCGGGCTTACACGGCGCTCGAGGCCGCCAACCGGCGGCTCGCCGACACACTCCGCCGCGTCGAAATCCTCGAGTCCATCCGGGCGAGTCTGTCCAAGTTCGTGCCGCGCCGGGTCCAGGAGTTGATCGAGCAGGCGCCGGAGGCGCCGGAGCTCGCCAAGCGCGAGATGGACGTGTCGGTCCTGTTCGTGGACATCGCCGGCTACACGCGGCTGTCGGAGCGCCACGACCCCGATCGCCTCAACTTCGTCGTCGAGCGCTACTTCGGCGCCTTCCTCGACGAGGTCCTGCGCAACGGCGGCGACGTGAACGAGACCGCGGGTGACGGGCTCATGGTGATCTTCCAGGACGAAGACCCGGAGCGCCACGCGCGCAACGCCGCCCATGCGGCGCTCGGTATCTTGCGCCGGACGGACGAGATCAACGGCGAGGCGGGCGCCGTCGACGAGCCGATCCGCCTCCACGTGGGCGTGAACTCCGGCGCGGCCGCCGTGGGCGCCACCAAGATCGAGGGCACAGCCGGCACCCGCTGGACCTACACGGCCTCGGGCGCCGTGACCAACGTCGCCGCCCGGCTTGCGGCGCTCGGGGCGGGCGACTCCGTTTTCATCGGGCCGGAGACCGCCCGGCGGCTCTCCGGCTGGCTCGACCTCGAGGACCTGGGCGAGCGGTTGCTCAAGAACGTCGAAGAGCCGGTGCGCGTCTTCCGTCTCTCGGCGGGGCTGCCGACTTTGGCGGTCTCAGCTGGGGCGGTCTGAGCTGGGGCTGTCTGAGCCCGCCCACGCGAGGAGCCCGAGCGCCCCGAGCAGCAGCGCGGCGCCGGCCCACCCGACGGCGCCCAGGCGCTCGCCGAAGAGCAGGACACCGAGCGCCGCCGCGGTCAACGGCTCCAGCAGGGTTGCGATGCCCGCGGTCGTGACCGTCACGCGGCGGAGCCCCGCGCCGAAGACCACGTAGGCCGCGGCCGTCGGGACGACGCCCAGGTACAGGAGCAGCGGCCAGCCCGCGGCAAGCTGCGCCGGCGCGCCGCGCTCCAGCACGAGCACGGGAGTCAGCAGGAGGGCGGCCAGCGTGAATGTCAGCGCGGCGAGCGGCAGTGGCGCGATGCGGGCGAGAAGCCCCTTGGCGATCACCGCGTACACGGCGTAAGATAACCCGGCGCCGAGCGCGGCGAACGCACCCGCAGCGAAGGTGCCCGCGGTGAACCCGCCCGCGGTGAACCCGGAAGCCGCGGCGCCGTCCGCGCGCGGGCCGGCCAGGACCATGGCGGTGCCCGCGATGGACAGCAGCAGCGCCGCGAGCGTGGCCGGGCTCGGGCGCTCCTTCAGGGTGAGCGCCGCGCCGGCCGCGATCATGAGCGGTGCTGAGCAGATGGCGAGCAGCGCCGTCAGCGCCACGCCCGTGCGCGGCACGGCCCAGAAGTAGCACACTTGATACGCGGCCATGGCGGCGCCGAGGAGCGCGGCCTTCGCCCAATCGCGCGGCTGCCATTCGCCGCGCGCGGTAGTCCCGGGCGGTACGAGCGCGATTGCGAGGAGAAGGCAGGGCGCGGCGCCGGCCATGCGGGCCCAGCCGACCAGGAGCGGGCTCGGTGTCCCCTCCCTTGCCAGCAGGGCCATCACGGAGCCCGTGGTGCCCCACGACACCGCGGCCAGGCAGACGAGGACGAAACCGAGCAGCATTGCGCCGGTAGTATACGGGAGCGGCAGGCATCGAACTGCGGTCCACACCAGGAGATCTCACATGACCCGCATCGGCTTCATCGGCGTCGGCACCATGGGACTGCCCATGGCCACGAACCTCGTCAAGAAGGGCTTCGCGGTCACGGCCTACGACCTCAACCCCGAGGCCGTCAAGGCGGCGGCCTCCGCGGGCATGACGGCCGCCGCCTCGGCGGCGGAGGCCGTCGCCGGCGCCGACCTCGTGATCACGATGCTGCCCTCCTCGCCCCACGTCGAGGCCGCCTACGGGGACGACGGCGGCGTCATCAACGCGGCGCGCAAGGGCACGCTCTGCGTGGACATGTCCACGATCGACCCGGCTGCCTCGCGCCGCGTCGCCGCTGCGGCGGGCGAGCGCGGCATCCGCTTCATCGACGCGCCGGTCTCCGGCGGCACGCCGCGCGCCACGGACGGCACGCTTGCCATCATGGTGGGCGGCTCGCCGGAGGATTTCAAGGCGGCGCTGCCGGCGCTGCAGGCCATGGGCGCCAACGTGATCCACGTCGGCCCCGTCGGCAGCGGCGAGGTCGCCAAGCTCTGCAACAACCTTATCGCCGGCGTGGCTGCCGTGGCGGTGAGCGAGGCCTTTCGCATCGCCGAGGGCTTCGGCGTGGACTTGAAGGTTGTGACCGAGGTCATCTCGAAGTCATCGGGCAACACGTGGCTGATGGAGCAGATGCATCCGGTGCCGGGCATCGTGGCGCGCGCCGCTTCGACCAACGGCTACGCGCCCGGCTTCATGACCGACCTCATGTGCAAGGACGTCGGGCTCGCGGTGGACGCGGCGCGCAACCTGCGCATCCCGCTCTTCGTGGCTCCCGCGGCCCAGCAGGTCTACCGCCTGGCATCCTCTCACGGCCTCGGCCGCAAGGATTTCACCAGCGTCTTCACCTTCCTCAAGCCGTCGTCCGACCAGGCGCCGGTGTAGGGGCGGCCCATGAGCCGGCGCCGCACGATCTGGCTGGTCGTCGCCGCGGTCCTGCTGGTGCTGGGCGGCGCCTTCCTCTGGGCGCTGCCCGAGCTGATCCGCCGCCAGGCTGTGACGCAGATCCCCAAGATTACGGGCCGCGCCGCGAGCATCGGGGACATCGACCTCAACCTCTTCACCGGCCGGCTCGTCGTCAAGAACTTCCGGCTGGCCGAGCGGGACCCGCAGAAGGCCTTCGTCGAGTTCGAGCGTCTCGAGGCGCGATGGTCCTGGCCGTCGCTCCTGGCGGCGCACATACGCCTCAAAGATGTCACACTGGTCTCGCCCACGGTGCAGCTCGCCCGCACGGGTCCGCGCGAGTTCAACTTCTCCGACCTTCTCGGCCTGATCCCGCCTGCCGATCCCAAGGCCAAGCCGTCGCGGTGGAAGTTCACCATGGAGCGGCTCGGCCTCGTCTTGGGGAGCATCGTCATCCGCGACGAGGCCGTCTCGCCGCCCGCGACGTGGCGCATTCAGGGGCTGACCATCGAGGCGGGCGATCTGACCACGCGCGCTGGGCAGCCGGCAGGCCGTCTGGCCATAAAATCCAAGGTCGGCGACTCGCCATTCGAGCTGAGCTCGAACGAGATCCGCCTGGCTCCGGGCGCGGTGTCGCTGGGGCTCGGGATCAAGAATTTCGACCTGACCCAGGTCCTGCCCTATGTGCCGCCTACTGCTCCGGCCGGCCCCTACGGCGGCCGCCTCGGCTTCAATATCAAAATCGGCATCGAGCGCGGGGCGGAAGGTGTCACGCGGGCGGTGGTGTCGGGGGACATGAGCCTCGATGACCTGCAGCTGATCCGCCCCGGGGGCAAGGCGCCGTTCATGACGGTGCCGCACCTGGGCCTGCGCCTCAAGGAGGCCGATCTCATCTCCCGCCTCATCGTCGTGTCCGACGTGGAGATCGTGGGACTGAAGGGGCAGGCGCTGCGCGACAAGAGCGGCGTCATCGATCTGCTCCAGGCCGCCGCGACCCCGCCGGCTGCCGCGGGCGCTCAGCCGCCCGCGGCGGCCCGGCCCGCGCCACCGGCCCCCCCGGCGCCGCAGGCTCCCCCGGCGCCGCAGGCTCCGCCAGCGCCGCAGGCTCCGGATGACAGGACCGGGCCGGCCTTCAAATTCCTGCTCGAGAAGCTGGCGCTCAGCAAGGGGACGCTCACCTTCGTCGACGAGATGGTGTCGCCGCCCGCGACGTTGGCGCTCAGCGACCTCACGCTCTCGCTTGAGAGTGTGGCCTGGCCCGTGGTCGGCCCCGCCAAGCTCTCGGTTGGCGCCGGGCTGCCCGGCAGCGGGCGGGTGGAGATGAGGGGCTCGCTGATTCCGCAACCGCTGGACATGACCTGGACCATGTCCGTGCGTGATGCGCCGATCGAGCCCTATCAATCCTACATGCCGGTACCGGCCCGCTTTTCGGGCCGCTACAACGGCGACAGCAAGAACCGCGTCGCGCTCAAGGGCGGGAAGATGATCCTGACGTCGACCGGCACCAGCTGGGCGGATAAGTTCGAGGCGCGATTCCCGGGCGCCGAGCGCCCCTCGCTCACGATCGAGCGGATGGAGCTTGTCAGCATCGACCTCGACTGGCCGAATCGCGCGAAGGTTGCCAAGGCGGGCTTCCGGCAGCTGCAGGCCGAGATCGAGCGCGGCAAGGACGGCCGCCTCGACATCGTGAAGCTGTTCGGTGGCCCGCCGGCGCCGGCCGGGGGAGCCGCTCCCGCCCAGACGGCGCCCGCGCCGTCCGCGGCTGACCCAGCACCGACGCTTGGCCCAGCGCCGGCTCCCAAGCCCAAGGGACTGCTCGACACGATGGAATTCCAATTCGGCGAGATTCGTCTCGAAGAGGGCGGCGTGCGCTTCCTCGACCGGTCGACAGAGCCTGCCTTCTCCGAGGACCTCTCGAACATGGATCTCCAGGTGACGGGGTTGGGGAACAAGCCCGACCAGCGCGCGAAGCTCGTTTTCACGAGCCTGATCGGCGCTGATGGGAAGCTGGACATCCGGGGCGATCTGGGCGCCATCGGGGCTCCGCTCTATCTGGACCTGGTCGGAGAGATCCGCGACCTCAAGCTCCCGATCGTCAACCCGTACTCCGACCAGACTATGGCATGGCTGATCCAGCAGGGGAACCTCAAGTACAAGTTCAACCTCAAAATCGAGAACGACCAGATCACCGCCATGAACGAGGTTCTCGTGGAGAAGCTCCGCGTGGCCAAGTCGAGCCGGCCCGACGACAACGTCAAGGCGCGGCTCGGGCTGCCGCTCGGTCTCATCGTCGCGCTCATCAAGGACGGCAACGGCAACATCGCGGTGAAGGTCCCGGTCTCCGGCTCGCTCAAGGATCCCAAGTTCGACCTGTCCGAGACCATCTGGTCCGCCATCAAGAACGTCCTCGTCAACGTGCTGGCCTCGCCATTTCGGCTGATCGGGCGGCTCTTTTCGAGCGAGGACAAGATCGAGGAGCCGAAGGTCAACCCCGTCACCTTCCCGGCGGGCAGCGCCGTGCTCGCGCCGTCGATGGAGCAGCACCTCCTGCGAGTGGCCGATTTCATGCGACAGACGCCCTATATCGCGCTGACCCTGCACCCGGTGGTGGTGCCGGGCGACCTCGACGCGATCAAGGCCGAAGCCGTGGCGGCCAAGGTCCAGCAGTTCGCGAAGGAGCGCGGCATCGCCGAGCAGGTGATGGCCATCCGCGGCTACTTCGCCGTCCGGCTGCCGAGCGAGAAGCTGCCGACGACGCCCGATGCCCAGCTGGCGCTCCTGCGGGACCGCGAGCCCGTACCGGAGGCCAAGGTCAAGGAGCTCGAGGATAAACGGCTCGCCGTGACGAAAGAGCGCCTGGTCAAGAAGGAGGGCATCCAGGAGAAGCGGCTGCCGGGGGGCGCGGCCAAGAGGTCCGCCACCGGTGAGGGCGGCGTCGAGTTCGCCATCGGCGAGGGCGAGGAGTAAATTCTCTGCTATAATCCCGCGCCATGAGAGTCCTCGCGCTTCACCCCGACAGGTGCACCGGCTGTCTCCGGTGCGAGCTGGCCTGCTCCTACATGCAGACGGGCACCTACCAGCCGTCCAAGTCCGTGATCCGCGTCTCGCCCTTCGAGGGTTACACGTCCTACGCTCCCTACACGTGCACGCAGTGCGCGGAGGGTTGGTGCATGACGGCCTGCCCGGTGGGGGCGATCCGGATCAACGCCGCGGGCGCCAAGGACGTCGTGGACGACAAGTGTGTCGGCTGCAAGCTGTGCACGATCGCGTGTCCCTACGGGACGATGTTCTACGACCCGGACACCACCAAGGCCTACAAGTGCAACCTCTGCGAGGGGCACCCGGCCTGCGCCGAGGCGTGCCCGACGGAGGCGATCACCTTCGTCGAGGGTGAGACGGCGGACTGGATCGGCGACTTCGCCGCCGAGCGGACCACCCGCGTCCTGGCCCGCGAGGCCGTGTGATGGCCCCCCGCCATCTGATCATCGGCGGCGGCACAGCGGGCCTCAACGCGATCCGGACCATCCGGGAAGAGGACGGCGGCGCCTCCGAGATCACCCTCGTGTCGGCCGAACGCCCCTATTCCCGCATGGTCCTGCCGTACTACCTCGGCGCCACCATCGCCGAGTCCCATGTCTACACCGCCACGCCCGCCTCGCTCGCCGCGTGGAAGGTCAAGGCCACGCTCGGCCGCCGCGCCAAGTCGCTCGATACCGCGGCCCGGAAGCTGACGCTCGACGACGGATCGGCGGTCGAGTACGACGACTGCCTGATCGCGACCGGCTCGCGCGCGGCGCGGCCGCCCATCCCGGGCGCCGAGGGGCCCGGTGTCCACTCCTTCTGGACGCTCGACGAGGCGCGGGCCGTCATCGCGGGCGTCCAGCCCGGCACGAAGGTCGTCATGGTCGGCGCAGGCTTCATCTCGTTCACGATCCTGAACGCCATCCTGGCCCGCGGCGCCTCGCTCACCATCGTCGAGGTCGCGCCGCGGATCCTGCCGCGCATGGTGGACCCGGCCTGCGCCCGAATCGTCGCCGGCTGGCTCGAGCGCCACGGCGTGACGCTGCGAGTCGGCGCGACGATGACGAAGATCGAGGAATGGAAGGGCAAGCGGAAGCTCTCCTTTAAGAAGGGCGAGCCGATCTTCGCCGACGTCGTCATCATGGCGACCGGCATCAGGACCAACCTCGAGTGGCTCGAGGGCTCGGGCATCGAGGTCTCGGCCGAGCCCGGCGGCGGCATCCTCGTGGATGACCATCTGCGCTCGAGCGTCAAGAGCGTGTACGCGGCTGGGGACGTCGCGCGCGGACCGAACCTGCTCACGGGCACCCTCGAGGTCCACGCGATCGAGCCGACCGCCCAGGAGCATGGACGCGTGGTCGGCGCCAACATGGCAGGCCGCGACCTCGCGTACCGCGGCAGCCTCATCATGAACATCGTCGAGGTGTGCCACCTCGACGTCGCCTCCTTCGGCCAGTGGGACGATCCGAAGGCCGACGTCTTCACGGCGACGCAGGCCGACCGCTCGCAGTACCGCAAGCTCCTCTTCCGCGGCGGCAAGCTCAACGGCGCCATGATCTGCGGCCCTGCGGCCGAAATCTGGGCCACGAACGACGTCGGGATGCTCAAGGGCCTCGTCTACTCGGGCGCGGACCTCTCCCGCTGGAAAGTGCACCTGAAGAAAAACCCCTTCGACATCAAGCCCGCCTACCTCGCGACCCACACGGCCGGGAAGCTTCTGCCGCAGACGGTCCTCGGGCGGGCCTCCCAATCACCCCAGCTTCCCCACTCGGTGATGGTCCAATGAGCCCGACAGCGACGGCAAGTCGTCCAGCCAAGAAACCCGCGGCTGTTCCCGCCTCGGTGCCCGGGTATGCGGGCAAGCTCCTGCGGGTCAACCTCTCGACGGGCAAGATCTGGACAGAGCCCTGGGCTTCGGTTATGCGCGAGTATCTCGGCGGCGTTGGTCTCGGGGCGAAGATCCTCTACGAGGAAGTCGGCCCCAAGGTCCACTGGGACCATCCGGACAACCGGCTCGTCCTGGCCACGGGACCGCTGGCGGGACTGCCGGTCTGGGGCACGGGCGGGCTGACCGTGGTCACGCGAGGCGCGCAGACCGACGGCGCGACCTCGACCCAGGCTAACGGCTTCTTCGGCGCCGCGCTCAAGTATTCGGGCTATGACGCGATCGTGGCCCAAGGCCAGGCCAAGAAGCTCTCCTACCTCTACATCAACGACGACGTCGTGGAGATCCGCGACGCAGCGCACCTCAAGGGCAAGGACACCTGGGAGACCCAGGAAGCGCTCGAGGCCGAGCACGCGCTCTCGGGGCACCGGCTTTCCGTCTACTCGATCGGCCCCGCCGGCGAGAACCTCGTCCGCTTCGCGGCGATCCAGGGTGACTACGGTCACGTCGCCTCCAAGAACGGCTGCGGCGCCGTCATGGGCAAGAAGAAGCTCAAGGCCGTGTGCATCGTGCGCGGCACCAAGGCGCTCACGCCCCATGACCCGCGCGGGCTCGTCCAGGCGGCGGACGATATCGCGCATGACCTGAAGACGGATCCGGCGACCTCGACGCTCTACCGATGGGGAACGCTTCCCGGCGTCTCCAACCTGTACAAGCTGGGCATCCTGCCGATCAAGAATTACACGACGAACCTGACGACGGTGGACATGACGACGTGGGAGCCCGCCAAGCTCCGCGCGGGCTTCGACCACCGGGGACACCAGTGCAATGCCTGCGGCATGCACCACTGTCACATCCAGGTGATCGGCAAGGGGCCGAAGGCCGGCGAGTTGGTCGACGAACCGGAATACGAAGGCTGGTCCGGCGCCGGCTGGCAGATCGGCCTGACCGACAAGGAAGCCATCACCTGGCTCAATACGCGCCTCGACCGCGCCTGCGTGGACGTCAACGAGTTCGGCTGGGTCTGCGGCTGGGTGATGGAGTGCATGGAGAAGGGCCATCTCACCGAGAAGCAGGTCGGCTTCAAGCTCGCGTGGGGCGACGTGGACGGCGCGTACCGCCTACTCCAGATGATCAGCCACCGCGAGGGGTTCGGCGACCTGCTGGCGGAGGGCGTCAAGCGCGCGTCCGAAAAGATCGGCGGCGAGGCCGCCAAGTGCGCCGTCTACACCAAGAAAGGCGCCTCGCCGCGCGGCCACGACCACCGGGCCCGGTGGGAGGAGATGCTGGACACCTGTACCTCCTCTAACGGCACCATGGAGAGCGCGAATGCGACGCACCAGACCGAGATCGGCCTGCCCGGGCGCATCAACCCCTTCAACGGCGAGGAAGTGGCGCGGATGGTCGGCGGCATCCTAGGGCGGAAGCACTTCGAGGACTCCCTCGGCGGCTGCATCTTCACCTTCCGCACGCGGATCGAGAACCTGGCGCGCGCGCTCTCGGCCGCGACGGGTTGGACCTACACGCTGGCCGACGCGATGCGGATGGGCCGGCGGACGGCCGCGATCCTGCGGGCCTTCAACCTGCGCTGCGGCATCGGCACGGATGTCGAGTACCCCTCGGCGCGCTACGGCTCCAGGCCCGTGGACGGCCCGGCGAAAGAGCACAACGTCATGGACCAGTGGGAGCGCATGCGCGAGGTCTGGTACGAGACGGTCGGCTACGACATCAAGACCGGCAAGCCCACGCGCGAGACGCTCAAGACGCTCGGTCTTGACTCCCTCGCGAAGGATCTGTGGCGCAAGTAGGCTCGACGCCTGCGCTCAGCGTTACCGTGGAGGTCACCACGTGGGTGACGAAGCACGTGGGCGGTGACGGCTCCGGCAGCAAGGTCTTCACCGAGACCTTCGCGCCGGGGGAGACAGTGCGGGACGTCCTGCGGCGCTGTTCTGCGCGCTTCCCCGAGCTCGACGCGGCGCTCTGGAGCCCGGACCGCACCGAGTTGGGCGAGCATCTCGAGGTCGTGGTCAACGATGCCGTGCTGGGCGTCACGCACGGGCTTGACTCCCCGCTGAAGAACGGCGACCGCATCACGCTGCTCGGCCAGTTCATGGGCGGCTAGTGTCGAGCAGAGCCCTTTGCGGCCTGCTGGCCGCGGCCACGCTCGTTCTCGCCTTGCTCCTCGTCTGGTACTACCTGATGGGCGCCCCGCAGTACTCGCTCTACCGCTTCGCACTCGCGATCGACGCTCACGACGCGGCGGCGGCGGAGCGCTTCGTCGACGTCGACCGCGTCGCCCTTGCCGCCAGCGACGTGATCGTCGCGGAGTACCTCCGGTCGAATGCCAAGGCCGCGAACGCCATCGAGGGCCTCGGGCAGGGCGCGGCGCGCTCCGTGGCGGGGCAGGCGATGAAGCCCCTGGTGGCCGCCCGCGTGCGCAGCGAGATCCGGAAGATGGCCGAGACCGGCGGGCTGGGCCCCGGTGTTCTGGTGCTGCCTGCCGGCATGGTTGTGGCCTTCCGCGAGTTCGCCGTCGAGCGGAACGCGGCGGATGCCTGGCTGACCTACACGGACCCGCGCCGTGGACAGACCAGGTTCAGGATGAGCCAGCAGCCGGACCGCTCGTGGAGGATTACGGAGTTTGACCCTGCGTGGGTCCGGCACCACCTGAAGGACGGTTCAGCGGGATAGTCCCCGCGCTCAAACCCGCGTTTTCAGGCGTTTTTGGCAGATCTGGCTTGACTCACTGCGACGACCCGTGTTATTTGACGCGTTGCGGGCTCGACGCAATTCCCCATTCTCTTCCCCGCGCGAGGGTGACCATGGCGCAAACCGTTGGAATGATTGGGCTTGGAATCATGGGCCGCCCCATGGCCAAGAACCTCCTCAAGGCCGGCTACCCACTGGTTGTCCACAGCCGGAGCCAGGGACCCGTGCAGGAGCTGGTCGACGCCGGGGCCAAGGCGGCCGCTTCTCCCAAGGACGTAGCGGGGCAGGTGGATGTGCTCATCACCATGCTGCCCAACTCTCCCGACGTGGAGCTGGTGGCGCTGGGCCGGGACGGAATAGTCGAGGGCGCCAGGAAGGGCCTGCTCTACCTCGACATGTCCACGATCTCTCCCCTCGTGTCGCAGAAGGTCGGGCATACCCTCGGCGCCAAGGGGGTGAGGATGCTCGACGCGCCGGTGTCGGGCGGCGAGAAGGGCGCCATCGACGCCGCGCTCAGCATCATGGTGGGAGGCGAGAAGGACGACTTCGACGCGGCGCTGCCCGTCTTCCAGGCGCTCGGCAAGACGATCACGCTCCTGGGGCCGCTGGGCGCGGGCGGCTTCACCAAGCTCGCCAACCAGATCATCGTCGCGGTCAACCTGACGGCGCTCGGCGAGGCCCTGACGCTCGCAAAGAAGGCCGGCCTCGATCGCGCGCTCACGCTCAAGGCGCTCGGCGGCGGGCTCGCTGGCTCCAAGTGCCTCGACCAGAAGAGCCCGAACTACGTTTCTGGCACCTACAACCCCGGTTTCAAGATCGACCTGCACTTCAAGGACCTGGGCCTCATCATGGAATCGTCGCGGGCGCTCGGCGTCCCGCTGCCGTGCACGGCGGTCGTCCAGGAGCTGTTCAACGCGATGAGAGTCAAGGGCAAGGGCGGCCTCGATCACTCGGGCGTGATCACACTTCTCGAGGAGCTGGCAGGGCTCCCGACCCGGTCATGAGGGCGACCGTGGATCGGCCCGGGCTCGACAACCAGGGACGCACGCCGCTCATCAAGATCCGCCGCGTGCGCAAGGGCGATCTCGCAAAGGTCCGCGACGTCATCGAGCAGGCCTTCGGCGACTTCTTCGAGCGGCAGATGGGCACGCGGCCGCGCCAGGTCTTCGGCGGCGCCCAGTACGTCCATCACCGCTGGCTCATGGAGCCGTGGGGCTGCTTCGTCGCCGAGGAGGGTGACGGCAAGATCGTCGGCGCGGCGCTGGCGGTGATGTGGGGCACGGTCGGGCTCGTCGGTCCTCTCGCCGTGCTGACCAACTACCAGAACCAGGACATCGGCCAGCAGCTGCTGACGGCCTGCCAGGGCTTCTTCAGCGAGAACAAGGCGACACTCGAAGGCGTATCGACCTACCCGTACAGCCCGAAGCACATCACCCTGTACCAAAAGTTCGGCTACAAGCCCAAGGGGCTCGTGGTGATCGCCGCGAAGCCCATGGACCGGCGCGAGATCGTCCAGGCGACGCGGCCCCCCAGGCCCGGCCTCGCCGTGCGTCGCTACTCCTCGCTCGAGGAGGCCAGGAAGAAGGCCGCCATGCTCCGCGTGCGGCGCATCACCAACGGCATCTGGCGCGGCATGGACCTGGGCAAAGAGGTCGAGATCGTCGACGGCCTGGCGCTCGGCGACACCCTGTTGTTGGAGAAGGGGCGCGACGTCATCGGCTTTGCCATCGTCCACATGCCCGGTGTCAGCGAGGCGCCGCACGGCAGCGTCTACGTCAAGTTCCTCGCGGTCGACTCCCGGCAGCGCAAGCCCGAGAACCTGCACGCTCTGCTCGCGGCCGTCGAAGAGATGGCGCATGCGGCCCAGCTTCAGCGCGTGGTGGCGCCGGTCTATACGTACTACTGGACCGCGTACCAGACGCTCCTCGAGCGCGGCTACCATCCGGACTTCACCATGGTCCGGATGAAGCGGGGCAAGCAGGAAGACTACGAGCACCCGGACGGCCTGGTGCTCGACGACTGGCGCTAGCGCATTGAGGCGGGTGATCTGCGGACGCGACGCGACCCTGCGCGCCTGGGCGCTCTGCGCCGCGTTGCTCGCGCAGAATCCCGGGGCCGCGGGGGCGCATGCCATCATCCTCGAGTCCGATCCCGCGGCAGGCGCGAAGGTCGCGGACCCGCCCACGCGCATCTACCTCCGCTTCAACAGCAAGATCGAGAAGCGCCTCAGCCACGTCACGCTCACCGCCGCAGACGGCCGGCCGGTGCCCGTGGCCGTCAAGGCCGACGGCAGCGAGAAGCCGGACCGGATCGTGCTGCCGCTCGGGTCGCTCCGCCCCGGCGCCTACGTGGTCCGCTACAAGGTTCTCGCAGCCGACGGTCACATCACGGAGGGCGCCCTGCGCTTCACCGTGCTCGAGCCGAAGTAGCGACGGAGAGTTCCCGATGCTCAAGGGCAGGGCGACGTCCGAGGGCACCGCGGCCTATCGCGCGGCCCAGGGCGCCGGGGCGGCAGACGACCACTTCCGCGAGTGGCGCGGACTGTCGCTCTCCTCGGTCGGTATCGGGACCTACCTGGGCCCTGACGACGACGCCACGGACGCGCTGTACGAGGCCGCCGTCGACCAGGCCGTCGCGTCGGGGATCAATGTCGTCGACTCCGCGGTCAACTATCGGCGCCAGCGGAGCGAGCGCGCTGTCGGCCGGGCGCTCGGCCGCCTCGTGCGCGCCGGCAGCGCGGCGCGCGAGGGCGTCGTGGTCGCGACAAAGGGCGGCTTCTTGCCCTTCGACGGGCCCGCGCCGCCGGGGTTGCTGAGGCCCGGCGATCTCGTCGCCGGCTGCCACTGCATGACGCCGCGCTATCTGGAGGACCAGATCGAGCGCAGCCGGG
>DASYVT010000206.1 GCA_035936835.1 Candidatus Methylomirabilota bacterium
CGATGGCGAGATAGAGCCCGTCTATCCCAGGCGCCCAGTCGAGGATGCCTCGCCCGTCTGGCGTGAGCGGCCGCAGTCCTGCCCAGGCGTGGCGGATCTGGGCGTGCTCGAGCGCCGGCATGCGGTGCACCGCCTTCTCCACCGTCTGCTCCAGCACGCCCCAGTCCACGCTCGCCGTGTACTCCGTGTGCGCCCCGATGTCGCCCGGGCTCATCAGGATCGCGCCCTGCTCGCTCCGGCAGTAGAAGCCCGACGCGATATCGGTCACGAGCGGGATCGGGTGCCTGATCTCGCTGAAGCTGTCCGTGACGAAGATGTGGCGCCGCCGAGGGTCGACCGGCAGGTCGAGGCCCACCATTTTCCCAACCAGGGGCGCCTGCGGCCCGGCGGCGTTGATCACGAGCCGCGTCTCGATCCGGCCCGCCGGCGTCACGACGGCGCTCACCTTCCTGCCGTCGTCGAGCTCGATCCCGGTCACCGGCGTTTCCTCAAAGAACCTGACCCCGCCAGCCCGGGCGCGGGCCGCGTAGGCCTGGACCACGTCGTTGGGTGAGGCGTAGCCGTCCGTCGGCCCCCAGACGGCCGCGATCGCGTCGTCCACGCGAAGCCCCGGCACGATGGCCTTCGCGTCATCGGGAGCGATCATCCTGACGTCGGCGCCCATGCTTTGCTGGAGCGCCACGTTGGTGCGGAAGCGGGCGACGTCCTTGTCGCTCGACAGGATGAAGAGATAGCCCTCCTGGCGGAAGTCGCACGGCACGCCCATCTCGTCCTCGAAGCGCTTGAAGAAGGCGATGCCCCGCAGGGAGAACTCGATCTCGACGCGCGTGGCGAACTGCACCCGGATCCCGCCCGCGGCCTTGCTCGTCGAGCCCGAGCCGATCGCCTCGCGCTCGAGCACCACGACGTCGCGGGCCCCGCGCTTCGAGAGGTGGTAGGCGATGCTCGAGCCGATGGCGCCCGCGCCGATGATGACGATGTCGGCCGTCCGCGGCAGCGCGCTCATGCCTCGATCGCCCGCGTCACCGGGTGGGCCCCGATCTCGCCGCCCATCCAGCCCGGGACCACCGCCGAGAATCGCCCCGCAGTGCCGCCTGCCACGACCACCATGATCTCCTCCACTGACGGGAACTTGGGTATGAGGGCGTCGGGGTCCGAGGCGCCGATATTCTTCAACCGCCCGCTCTCGGCGCCGTCCGGCCCCGGCTGGAGCTCTCGAGCAGGGCGCCGAACTGTCTCGAACAAATGGCGCTTCACGTCCCGCTTGCTCCAGCCCGCCTCTCCGATGGTCTTCGCATGCTCGGGACCGATGACCCAGAGCGTGTGACCGTACAGGGGAAAGGTCTTGTGGTTCCACACGCCGGCGGCCGACCAGCCGAGCGACGCCACGAGCTGCGCCGGCTCTCGGCTCAGGTGATCGTTGATGATGAACGGCCCCTCTCCCGGAAAGACCGTCACCGTGCTCTCACCGGGCGCGTGCCCACGCTCGACGTGGAGCGGCTCCCACGAGGAGACCTCCTCATGCTCGCCGATGCAGTACGTGTATCGACCCGGGTGGCCGAGCGTGGACATCGAGATCTCTCCCGCCTTGGTCCCGCCCAGGTTGATCATGACGAGCCTCAGCGCGCGTCCGATCGTGGCGTTGGCGCGGTAGCCGGGGCCGAACACGCCGGCCGCGCAGTTGACGCCGAGGCGGGCACGGATGGGGCCGTTGACGATGATGAGGGGCGACGTCGCGTTGGTCGTGCCCGACTGGCCGTGGAGGTTGAAGGCCGGATCGCAGGCCGCCTCGACGACGGCCAGGACCACGGGGAAATACTCTGGCCGGCAGCCCGCCATGACGGCGTTGATCGCGAGCTTCTCCACCGTGGCGCGGCCGTAGTTGGGCGGCACCTCCGCCACGAGCGCCTCGCGCGCGCGAGACGTGCCACCCAGCATGCGCTCCACGCGCTCGCGCGTCGGCGGAACGACGGGCAGGCCGTCGGTGACGCCACGCTCGAACCAGATCTCCATCTCGTCCGTCATCGCGGCGCCTAGTATACGGACGCCGCCCGGCGAGCTTGCGTGCTATTATCCCGCCCGCCGAGCGCCTCGCCCGGCCAGGAGGCCACACCATGAGACTGCCGCTCGCCCTCGTTGCCGTACTCGCCTGTGCCGTCACGGCGCCTGCCGCCCACGCCCAGCAGACGGTCAAGGTCGGGACTACACCATCCTTCATCTTCCTGCCGATCTACGCGGCGGAGCAGCTGGGGTACCTCAAGGCCGAAGGCATCACCGCGCAGTTCGTGGATTTCGAGGGCGGGGCTGAAGTCACGACGGCCATGGTCGGCGGCTCCATCGAACTGGGCGGGACCATGGCCGAGCGGCCGCTGATCCTCGCCGAGAAGGGCTTCGGCGCCAAGAACCTTGTGGCCCTCGAGAACAAGAACCCGCTCTTCCTCGTCCTGCGCAAGGACCACCCCGCGAAGACGGTCAAGGACCTCAAGGGCACGAGGCTCGGCATGACGCGGGCGGGCAGCGGCACCGATCTCTCGCTCCGGGCGCTCCTCCAGGACGCGGGGCTCGAGCCCGACAAGGACGTCGCCATCCTCGGCGTGGGCGGGGTCAGCTCGGCCAACGCCGCGCTCAAGGCGGGACAGGTGGACGGCTTCATGGGAGGCGAGCCCTCGGGCGCCGTCGCCGTGTACCAGCTCAAACTGGCGCGGTACTTCCTCGACCCCCGCCTCGGCCAGGGGCCGAAGTTTCTCCAGTTCATGACCTTCCCCACGCTCCAGGCCAGCGACAAGTGGATCGCGGCCAACCCACAGCTGGCCGAGCGCCTCGTGCGGGCCGTCGTCAAGACCCTCAAGCGCATGCGCGAGGACCCGGAGTCGGCCGTCGCCGTCGGCCAGAAGATCTTTCCCACGATGGACGTTGCGGTCATTCGCTCCATCATCGCTATCGAGAAGAACACGTACTACCCGGCCATCACCGAAGAGGCGATGCGCACGTTGAACCAGTTCCAGAAGCAGACGGGCGCGGTCAAGGGCGACGTCGCCTACGACAAGGTCGTGGCGACCCAGTTCAAGCACCTCTGGGACCAGTAGCCGACAGGACCGTGCCGCCGAAGGTCTCCGTCTCAGGCCTCAGCATCTCGTTCGGCGCCACGCGCGCGCTCGACCGCGTCAGCCTGACTGTCAGCGACGGCGAGTTCGTGTCCATCGTCGGCCCCTCGGGCTGCGGCAAGTCCACCATGCTCAACGTCATCGCGGGGCTCCTGGCGCCCTCCGAGGGCGGCACCAGCGTGGCGGGACTTGAGGGCAACGGCGCCGGCTCGCGCATCGGCTACATGTTCCAGAAGGACACGCTCCTGCCGTGGGCGACCGCCCTCGACAACATCTGCCTGCCCATGGACGTCAAGGGCGCCCGCGACTGGCACAAGGCGCGCGCGCTCATGCAGCTCGTGGACCTGACGGGCTTCGAGGCGCACTACCCTCGCCAGCTCTCGGGCGGTATGCGCAAGCGCGTCCAGCTGGCGCGCCTCTTGGCACAAGACCCGGAGGTGCTTTTGATGGACGAGCCCTTCGGCGCGCTCGACGCCCAGACCCGGCTCATCATCCAGGAGGAGTTCCTCAAGATCTGGGAGCGTCAGCGCAAGACCGTGCTCTTCGTCACCCACGATCTCCAGGAGGCCATCGCGCTGAGCGACAGGGTCGTGCTCATCAGCGCGCGGCCCGGCCGCGTCAAGGCGACGTACGCGGTGAACCTGCCGCGCCCGCGCCGGGTGGACGAGGTGATGGCGCACCCGCGTTTCACGGCGCTCTTCCAGGAGATCTGGGCCTCGCTCAAGCAGGAGGTGCTGGCTGCGCGGGAGAGGCCGACATGATGGCAGCGGGATCGCGATCGGAGCGGTGGATCCTCCGCCTGCTCGTGCTGGTGCTGGTCGTCCTGGCGTGGGAAGGGCTCTGCCGCGTCGGCTGGGCGAGCGAGTTCTGGGTCAGCCGGCCGTTCCTGATCGTCGAGCGGCTCTGGGAGGCCGTGCGGTCCTCGGTCCTCTGGTTCCACATGGGCGTGACCGTGATCGAGACCGTCTCGGGCTTCCTCTTGGGCGCGCTCGCGGGAACGATCGCGGGCTTCGCGCTCGCGCGCTGGCGCAGGGCTCACGTCGCCCTGGAACCGTACTTGATGGGGATCTACTCGCTCCCCCGCGTGGCGCTGGCGCCGCTTTTCATCATGTGGTTCGGCATCGGCATCCCATCCAAGATCATGCTCGCGATCTCGATCGTCTTCTTCATCCTGCTGATCAACACGTACGTCGGCGTCCAGAACGTGGACCGCGACCTCGTCAACGCGGTCAAGACCATGGGCGCGTCGCCGCGCTTCGTCACCCGGCACGTGGTCCTGCCGTCCTGCATCCCGTGGATCTTCTCCGGGCTGCGCATCTCCATGGCGCTGGCGCTGACGGCCTCCGTCGTGGGCGAGATGCTGGCCGCGCAGTACGGCCTGGGCTTCATGCTGGCGCGCGCCTCGGGCACGTTTGACACGACGGGCATCTTCATGGTGCTGTTCGTGCTCGCGCTGCTCGCCATCGGCACCTACAACCTGATGGCCCGGCTCGAAAAACGCCTGCTCCACTGGCAGGGCGAAACCGCGCAGATCTGAGTCTGAAAAGGAGCACGTCATGGCCCGCGTGAAACTGGTCCCGACCGAACGCCTTGATCCCGCGCTCCGCGATCTCACGGAGCAGGCGCTGCGCCACCAGCAGAACCCGGCGATCTTCCACGCCATGGGCAACCTGCCCGAGGCCTTCAAGGCCTACTGGAATTTCTACGCGCCGCTGAGGCTCGGGGGGCTGCTGGACGCCAGGCTCAAGGAGCTGGTCAGGCTCAAGATCGCCGCGCTCAACGACTGCGCCACCTGAAAGAAATCGCGGGCCGCACCGGCGGTGCGGCAGGGCATGACCGAGGAGATGGTGGCGGCGCTGACCGACTTCGAGAAGGGCGACTTCACGCCGCGCGAGACCCTGGCGCTCCGCTTCGCCACGCTCATGGCCCAGGATCATCACAAGCTCGACGACGCGTTCTTCGGCGGGCTCCGCGGGCAGTTCACCGACCCGGAGATCATCGAGCTGGGCATGGTCACGGGGCAGTTCATCGGCTTCGGGCGCCTCATCGCGGCGCTCGACCTCGAGAATCCCCGCCAGCCGGAGGGCTGAGCATGCGCATCCTCGGCATCGATCACATCGGTATCGCGTCGGGGGATCTCGGGAAGCACATCGAGATCTTCGGCACCAAGCTCGGTCTCGAGATCCACGACATCGAGGAGAAGGACCCCTACGGAGGGCTGCGCGCGGCCTTCGCGCGTGTGGGCGACACCGACTTCGAGATCCTCGAGGACCGCGTGCCCGACGGCGACCAGAAGGTGATCGACCAGCGCGACATCGCGAAGTTCGTCGCCCGGCGCGGCCAGGGCCTCCACCACATCGCGCTCCGCGTGGCCGACATCGAAGAGGCCATGCGTGACGCCAAGGCCGCGGGTCTCACCGTCATCGACGAGACGCCGCGTCCCGGCGCGCGAGGCTCGAAGATCGCCTTTCTCCATCCGAGGAGCACGGGCGGCATCCTCATCCACTTCGTCGAGCGTCCCGACCGCTAACGCTCTCATCAAAGGAGATCAATGGACGAGAGCAAGCTGCAGGCGTTCATGGGAAAGTTCGTCACCGACCTGGGCGGCGCCCTCATGATGGGCGTGGTACTCATCGGCGACGAGCTCGGGCTGTACAAGGCCATGGCCGACGGCCGGCCGGTCGGCGCCGACGAGCTGGCGGCCAGATGCCGTTGCAATCCGCGCCTCGTGCGCGAGTGGCTCGACGCCAACGCTGCCGCCGGCTACCTGGAGCACGCGGACAACGGCTACCGCCTCCCGCCGGAGCAGGCGATGGCCCTCGCCAACGAGGATTCGCCGGTCTTCGTCGCACCCGGGAGCAACGTCGCCGGGGCCTGCTTCATCGACATCGACAAAGTGCTCGACGCGTTCCGTGGAGATGGCGCCCTGCCCTGGGGCCAGCACCATCACCGGCTCTTCCACGGGACGGAGAAATTCTTCAGGCCGGGGTACAAGGGCTTCCTGACCAGCGCGTGGCTGCCGGCCCTGGACGGCGTCGTGGCCAAGCTCGAGGCCGGCGCGAAGGTCGCCGACGTCGGCTGCGGGCACGGGGCGTCGACCATCATTATGGCGAAGACGTATCCGCAGTCGCGGTTCTTCGGCTTCGACATCCACGCGCCGTCCGTCGAGGTCGCTCGCGCGCGCGCGGCGGAGGCCGGCGTAGCGGACCGTGTCACGTTCACGACCGCAGCCGCCAACGGCTATGCCGAGCGGGGATTCGACCTTGTCTGCTTCTTCGACTGCCTACACGACATGGGCGATCCGGTCGGCGCCGCCCGCCACGCCCGCCAGGCCCTCAGCGTCGACGGCACGGTCCTGCTGGTCGAGCCGTACGCGGGAGACAGCGTGGCGGACAACTCGAATCCCGTGGGCCGGCTGTACTACGCCGCGTCGAGCATGATCTGCACGCCAAACTCGCTCTCGCAGGAGGTCGGGCTCGGGCTCGGCGCGCAGGCTGGTGAGCGCCGCCTCGGCAAGGTCATGGCCGACGCCGGCTTCAGTCGCTTCCGCCGGGCGACAGAGACCCCGTTCAATCTGATCCTCGAAGCGCGCCAGTAGCGTTCGCCGCCCGCCTTCACCGCCCGCCTTCACCGCCCGCCTTCAGCCCCCGCCTTCAGCCGAGGTCGGGCTCGATGCGGAGGCCGCTGTTGAAGCGGTTGGTGAAGTTGGCCACGCAGACGACCAGCGCCAGCTCCACGATCTGGTCTTCGCTGAAGTGCCGCTTGAGCTCGCCGACCGCCGCGTCGCGCAGGCCGGCGCCCGCGGCGCGCGTCAGCCGCTCGGCGTAGAGAAGCACCGCCTTCTCCTTCTCGTCGAACAGCGGGCTCCGCTCGTACAAGGTGAGGGCGGCGATCTGCTGGTCCGTGATGCCGATCCGCTTCGACGAAGCGGTGTGGGCGCGGGCTCAGTACTCGCAGCCGTTCAACAGCGAGGTTTTCAGATACGCCAGCTCCTTGTGCTTCGCCTCGACCGTCCCCCCGCTCATCACTGCCGCGTAGAGCGGCAGAAACGCTTTGAGCGCGCCTGGGCGGTGGGCCATGACGGCGAAGATGTTCGGGACCCGCCCGAACGTCTTCGTCAGGTCGTCGTACATGGTCTTCAGGTCGTCGGGGGCCTTGTCCTTCGGGATCGTGTCTATGACGGCCATGTTGAGCCTCCTCTGTCAGTACAGCCCGTCGCGGACCCGCTTGTCCAGGTCGCGGGCGTAGTCGGTGACCGACGCCGCGCTGCGCGCGGTCGGCACCTGGTCCCAGAGCATCTGGGCGAAGGACGGGAGCTTCTGCGGTTCCGCCCAGGTCGACGGGTCCCACAGGCTCGAACGGAGGAAGGCCTTGGGACAGTGGAGATACGCCTCCTCGACCTCGACGCCGAGGGCGACCTTGGGGAGCTTGCCGTGCATGGCCAGGCGCGCCAGGATTTCCTCGTCGCGGATGATCGAGGCCCGGCCGTTCACGCGCAGCGTGTCCTCGCGCCCCGGCACGAGGAAGATGATCCCGACATGCGGGTTCTCGAGTACGTTGGTCATTCCATCGGTGCGGTTGTTGCCGGGACGGTCGGGCACCACCAGGTGCGTATCGTCCAGCGCTATCACGAACCCCGGCGCGTCGCCCTTGGGCGAGACGTCGCACTGCCCGGCGGCGTTGGAGGTCGCCAGCAGCACGAACGGAGAGCTCGCGATGAAGGCGCGCGAGTGCTCGTCGAGCGACGAATAACACTTGAGGACGGCCCGCTCGCTCGGCTCGCCGAAGATGGCGCGCAGCTCCTGCTTCGATGTCACGACGTCCTTGAACATGTCCCCACCTCCTGTCGCGATGCTAGCACGGCCGGTCGGGCGTCGTCAGTAGAGCTCCCACCAGGAGTCCTGCGCGGCCAAGAGCTCGGCGGCCGGCTTCTCGAGCACGATGCGCCCCGATTTCATGACATAGGCGCGGCTGGCCATGCCGAGGGCGGTCTTGATGTTCTGCTCAACCAGCACGATGGCCGTGCCGAAGCGCCGGTTGATCTGGACCGCCGTCTCCAGCACGCGCTGGACGAGCACGGGCGCGAGCCCGATGGACGGCTCGTCCATCATCATGAGGCGCGGTCGCTGCATGAGGGCCGTGCCCACGGCGACCATCTGCTGCTGGCCGCCCGACATGGTACCCACGCGCTGGCCGCGGCGCTCGGCGAGCATCGGGAAGAGCTCGAGGACCTCGTCCATGCGCTGGAGGGCGCCGGTCCGGTCGCCCTGGGTGTAGGCGCCCAGCATCAGGTTCTCGACCACGCTCAGGTCGGGGAAGACGCCGCGTCCCTGCGGCACGAGCGCCAGCCCGCGCTTCACGTTGGCGGCGGGGTCGCCGTTGCCCCACTCCTCGCCGGCGAAGCGCACGCTGCCCGCACGCGCGGGCAGGAGGCCCAGCACCGTCTTGAGCGTGGTGGACTTGCCGGCGCCGTTGTGGCCGAGGAGGGCGACGATCTCGCCCTCGCCCACGCGGAAGGACACGCCGTGCAGCACGGTCTTCTTCCCGTAGCCGGCTTCGAGGTCGCGGACGTCGAGCAGGGCCTGGGCCACGGTCATGCCCCGAAGTAGATCTCAGTCAGCGCCGGGTCGCGCGTGATCTGCTCGGCCCGGCCGCGCGCCATGACGCGCCCCTGGTGGAGGAACACGACCTCGTCCGACAGCTGCGAGATCAGCTCCATGTTGTGCTCGATCAAGAGCACGGTCTTGCCGTGCTCGACAAGGCGGCGGACCATCGGCACGATCTTCTGGAGCGAGTCGGTGTCGAGCCCCGAGGTGGGCTCGTCGAGCAGCAGGATCTCGGCGTCTGTGGCGAAGATGCGCGCCATGGAGAGGAGCTTCTGCTCCGGGTAGGCCAGGTCCTCGGCCAGCTCGTGCGCGCGGCCGGTCAGGCCGAAGAAGCGCAGCACCTCCATGGCGCGCTCGCGCGCGGCGGACTCCTCGGCCCGCACGCGCCTCGGACGCAGGAAGAGCGTCAGCACGTTCTCGCCGAGCGGCGTCCGGCAGCCCAGCAGCACGTTCTCGAGCACGGTCATCTTGCCCCAGAGCCTGAGGTGCTGGAAGGTGCGCACGACCCCCCGCGCCTCGACCTGATGGGGGGCGAGCCCCAGGAGCTCTTCGCCCTTGTAGCGGATCGAGCCGCCGTCGGCGCGCAGGAAGCCGGTGATCAGGTTGAACACCGTGGTCTTCCCCGCCCCGTTCGGACCGATAAGGCCCGTGATGAGCCCGGGCGACACCGCGAAGCTGCACTCCTCCACGGCCTGGATGCCGCCGAAGGCCTTGGACACCTTCTCGATCGTCATGATGGGCGCGGCCACGGGCGTGCTCAGGCGCTCTTGGCCCGCGCGCGGCCCAGGATGCCCTCGGGGCGCACGAACATGAAGAGGATGAGGAGCCCGCCGTAGAGGATCTGCCGCATGGGCGCCGCCACCGTGTCGGGGATGGCGAGGAACTTGAGCGCCTCGGGCACGGCCAACAGGATGAAGGCGCCCACGACCGGCCCCGCGAGACGCTCGGTGCCGCCCAGGACGACGAGTGAGGTGATGAAGATGGACTCGTCGAGCGTGAACGAGCTCGGGTTGATGTAGGTGATGTAATGCGCGTAGAGGCTGCCGCCGAGCGCCCCCAGCGCCGAGGAGATGGTCGTGATGACGATCTTGACCAGGACCACGTTCTTGCCCGTCGCCTGCGCGGCGATCTCGTCCTCGCGCACGGCGCGCAGCGTCCGGCCGAAGGCCGAGTTGGTCAGCCGGTGGCACACGGCATACGTGAGCCCCGCCAGGACCAGGGCCAGTGCCACGTACTTGAACGGGTTGTCGATCACGAGGCCGAAGACGCGCGGCCGCGGGATGCCGGCCAGCCCCGCGTGCCCGTTGGTCAGGTCGGTCCAGTTCATGAAGACGGTCAGGATCACGACCTGGAGGCCGAACGAGGCGACGATGTAATAATCGCCCGCGACGCGCAGCGACGGGATGCCGACGAGCGCGGCTGCGCAGGCGCCCGCGACGGCGGCGACCACGAGCCCGCCCCAGAAGCCCAGCCCCAGCTTGAGGGCAACGAGCGCCGAGGCGTAGGCCCCGATACCGTAGACGGCCGCGTGCGCCAGCGAGAAAATGCCCGCGTAGCCCACCAGCAGGTTGAGCGAGACGGCGAGGATCGTGTAGATGCCCACCATCACGAGGTAGTGCGCGAAGTAGGCCGCCACGTCAGATCTCCGCGGAATGGATCGTGCGGCCGAAGAAGCCGCGCGGCCGGACGAGGATGAAGACGAGGAAGACGCCGAAGCTGATGGCCGACTGCCACTCCGACGGCAGCTTCCAGATGCCGAGGTTCTCCAGCAGGCCCAGGAAGAGGCCGCCCAGCATGGCCCCCGGGATCGAGCCGATGCCGCCCATGATGACGCCCACCGAGGCCAGCAGCACGAAGCGTGTGCCGCGGAACGGCTCGGCGCCCACGTCCATGGCGACCAAGATGCCGGCGGGCGCGGATATGGCCGAGCCGATGGCGTAGGTGAGGAGGTGGACCTTTGCCAGGTTGACGCCGACCGTGCGCGCCATCTCGGGGCTGCTCGACACGGCGCGGATGGCCTGGCCCCAGCGTGACCACTTGAGGAAGGCCATGAGGAGGCCGTAGCCCGCGACGGCGAGGACGACCGTCAGGATGTGGAGGTACGTCAGGAACACGGGCCCGATGATGACGGCCGTGTTGAGCGCGCCGATGTCCATCCGCATGGGATCGGGCGTGAAGACGATGGCAAGCACGTTCTCCAGCACGATCAGGAGCCCGAGCGAGGAGATGAAGATGGTCGTCCGGAAGGCGCCGCGCTTCTCGAGCTGCTGGTAGAGCAGGAGGTCGATCAGCAAGCCCGTGGCGGCTGCCGCCAGGATGGCGGCGGCGACCGCCAGGATCAGCGGCAGGTGCAGGAGCTTCTGTCCGACGTAGGCGTAGTACGCGGCCAGCGCGAAGACCGCGCCGTGGGCCACGTGGAAGTGCAGCGTCGTGCCGTAGATCAGTCCCCAGCCGAGCGCGCAGAGGGCGTAGAGGCTGCCCACCACGAGCCCGGTGGCGAGGAGCTGGAGGACGAGGTCCATGGCCGTCCGCCCGTCGCGGCTACTGGCCGGCCTTGACGACCTTCTCGACCTCGATCTTGCCGTCCTTGAGCACACCCACCTCGATGTCCATCACGGCCCCGTGGTTGGGCTGGAAGACGAGCTTGCCCGAGATGGTGTCGAAGGCCTTGATGGACTCGATGGCGTTCTTGATCCCCTCGCCGTCGAGCCGGCCCGCGTTCTTCTTCATGGCCTCCTCGGCCGCCTTGGCGAAGATCTTCGTGGCGCTGTAGTACTGGACGGCGAAGAAGCCGGCGTCGGTATTGTACTTCTCCTTGAACTTCCGCGTGAAGGGCGAGTCGGGGTTGTAGGGCAGCCGGGTCGTCAGGAGGCCTTGGGTGCCCTTGGCCTTCATCACCTCGGGGATCTGCACCCACGAGGTCGCGGCCATCGGGATGGTGATGCCGAGCTCGCGCGCCTGGTCGGCGATGATGGCCACGTTGCGGCCATAGGAAGAGATGAACAGGAGGTCGCCGCCGACCGCCTTGAGCTTGGCCAGCTGCGCCCGGAAGTCGTTGCCGTCGAGGGCGACCTGCTCCTCCGAGAGCACCCGGCCGCCGCCCGCCGTGAAGCGCTCCCGGAAGGACTTGGCCGAGTTGCGCCCCGCCTCGTCGTTGGCCACGATCATCACGGCCGCCTTGAACTTCTTCTCCTTGGTCAGCCAGTCCGAGAGCACGCCGACCTCGTTCGAGACGACGGGGATGTTGTTGTAGAGGTACTCCTTGTTAGCCAGGTTGTCCGACTGGCCGCCCCCGTTCATCATCACCACCTTGTTCTGCACGCCGATCGGCTGGATGGCGAGGCTGATAGCCGAGTACGACGTCAGCGTGAAGGGCACCTTCTCCACCTCGACCAGGCGCCGCATGGCGTTGACGGCCTTGGAGGCGTCGGCGGCGTGGTCCTCGTAGACGACCTGGAGCTTGCGGCCTCCGACGCCGCCGGCGGCGTTGATCTCCTCGGTGGCCATCTCGGTGCCGCCCTTCATCCAGACGCCGTAGGAGGCGCCCGAGCCGGTGAGCGGGAGGATAGCCCCGATCTTGATGGGCGCCTGCTGCGCGTCGGCCGGCGCGGCCATCGCGAGCGCCATGAGAGGGACCAGCACGGATAGACGCTTCAGCATTGACGGAGCCTCCTTGTTCACATACGGGAACGTTGGGTCACGCGGGCAGCCGGAGCGTAGCGGCTGGGGCGTGGGAAGTCAACTCACGGACGCTCGAGGAACCCCTCGGTCATGTACAAGGCCTGAGTCGCCGACCATCTCTTCACCGGAAGGTTGTCTTCGCCTCCCGCTTGATGCACCATGGGTCCCACGCGGGACGCCATCATGACCAGGACCGGAGCCACCACGTCGACCGGAGGTCCCTCCGGCGGGCCCGCTCGATGAGTAAGCGGGTCTGCGCGGTCGTCGTGACCCACAACCGGCGGGCCCTCTTGCCGCGGTGCCTCGATTCCCTGCTCGACCAGGTCCGGCCGCCCGACAGGGTTCTCGTCGTCGACAACACCAGCACAGACGGGACGCCCGAGCTCCTGTCGCGGGAGTTTCCCCAAGTCGTGGCGCTCCGGCTTCCCCGGAACGAGGGTGGGGCCGGCGGCTTCGCTGCGGGCATGACGTGGGCCCTCGCGCAGGGCGCCGACTGGACCTGGCTCTTGGACGATGACGTGACGGCCGACCGTGACTGCCTCAAGGAGTTGCTGGAGGTCTCGATGGTCGGGGGCAGGCGCGTGGTGGTCCCGCGCCGACTCACCGCGGAGGGTAACGACTGCGCCAGCGAGGCGATCCTGGTCGAGGGAGCGCAACGGTTCGAGGTGGTCCGAGTCGATCCGCGCCGCGGGCGGTATCATCCCGTCGACCTGTTCACCTTCGAGGGCCCCCTCATCCACCGGTCGGTGGCCGAGGAGGTCGGCATGCCCAACCGCAAGCTGTTCATCTGCGGAGACGACATCCTCTACGCCATCCGGATCAACCGCCGGATGGGGCCGCTGTCGTGCGCGCTCGCCACCCGGGCGGTGGTGCGGAAGCAGCTTCACCGGGTGCAGGGGATCAAGGCCCGCTCGCGGCTCAAGGCATGGATGACCGGAGACCCCGTCTACGAAGTCTTCGAAGACGAGCAGCACTGGAAGCTCGTCTACGAGCTCCGGAACCGTCACATCATCTGGCACGAGTTGGGCTGGCGGCGACGTCGACTCCAGCTCCTGGTCCTCCACCTGGGCTATATCGGCGCCGACCTGATCCATGCCGTGCGCCACGGCTGGAACTGGCCGCTCCGGCTCAAGTGGAACGTGGCGGCGTGGCTCCTGGGCGTCTTCGCTAGAGACGGGATGTTCCTCGACCCCGAAGCATATCGGGCGCAGGCGGCGGCGCGGCGGCGGCCCGCGCGGAGGCGGAACCCGTGAATCGCTGGGACCTCCTGAGAGCCGGCGCCCTGTCGGGCATCGGCGCGCTGGCGGGGGCGGTGATCGGGCCCGAGCGGCTCCATCGCTGGTCCCACCGTCTCTCGCCGGGGTGGCAGGAGTTCGCGCGGGAGGCTCGCGCGGTGAGCGAGCGGCACTGGAGGCAGACGCGCGAGACCGTGGCCACCCTGAAGCAGAAATACGAGCAGCCGGTCCTCGGCCGCCAGCGCGTCTGGGACCTGGTGGAGAAGCTCGCCCTGTGCGTCGATCCGACGGACGCCCGGCTCTACTGCACGAGCCAGCTGATTCACGTGCAGCAGATCGTGGCAGGGATGGAGCGCGACGGCGTGAACGACCCCGACATGCTCATCGCCGCCATCACCCACGACCTCGGCAAGGTGTTACTGCTGACCGGAGAGGCGCCGGAGAACGTCGTGGGCATGAACGCGCCCATCGGACGATATCCCGCCGGGGTCGGACTCGACAACGTCGTGTTCCAGTGGAACCACGACGAGTTCATCTACTCGAGGCTGAAGGACTACCTGCCGGACCACCTCGCGTGGTTGTTGCGCTACCACAGCATCGAGATCCCGCTCACGAGGCCGTTCATGGACGCCTCGGACCGCGCGTACCTCGAGCGCTACCTTCTGCCGTTCAGGAAATACGACCAGGGGACGAAGTCGGCCTGCGTCTTGCCCCCGCGGACCATCCTCGAGAAGCACCGGGATCTCATCGAGGGCGCGTTCCCGAGAAGCATCCTCGTCTAGTCCATCGACTCTTGCAATTATCAGACGCTTCGCCTGGCGTTCACCACGTCGGGATGATGGAGCGTGGTCTCGGGCACGTTCTTGAGCCAGCGGTCCACGAGTTCCACACCCTGGGCGAAGCAGTGATCCTGGTTCGACACCTCGTACTTCCAGGCGCCGAACCGGCCCCGACTGTACACATCGCGGGACTCGAGCGCTGGAAGCACCAAGCCCAGCGTCTCGTCCCGGCCGAGCGCGGGCGTCGGATAGCCATGCTCGAGCCGGCGATGCCAGACGTGGTGCACCGACGCGCGGCCGGGGACGAGACCCGCGTCGAGGAGCCCCCGAAGCGTCGTCTCCACCAGGCGCGATCCATCCACAGCCTTCACGGGGGACTCCGACACCTCGAGGAGCAGCGACCAGTAGCGCTCGGGGTGCGGAACGTTCCCGGGCGAGTAGCGTGAGAAGACCGTGGCGCGGTAGAAGGGATAGCCCTCCTCCGGAAAGTAAATCCAGGACTTGTCGGCGAGCCGATCGTCCGGCCGGCCGTGGAGCCCGATGCCGAGCACATGGGTGGAGGAATGCTTGAGCCGAGTCACCGCCGTCCCCAGCTCGTCGGCGAGATCGCTCTGCCGCACGAGGATGTCGAGCGGAACCGTGCTGAGGAGCCGCTCGTAGCGGACAGTTTCCCCGCCAGCGAAGTGGGCCAGGTGCCCGGCCGTGTCGAGATGGAGGAGCGGGCGCTCCAGGCAAAGCTTCCCCGGGTGCCGCTCGGCCAGGCGCGTGGCGAGCGCCCGCCACACGGAGCCGGTCCCGCCGTGGCGCGGGAAGCGGAAGCGATTGTTGGGACCCCACCCGACGTCGTCGCGCCCCCGCCGGATGTTCTCGCGCACGCGCCCCACGTCCACGTGGGCGACGCGGTCCCCGACCCAGGCGCACGACAGATCCTCGAGCGGGTAGCCCCAGACCTTCCGGTTGTAGGGGCCGAGGAACATCGCCGCGATCCCGCCGCCGAAGTTCTGGTCGATCCACTCGCCGAGATGCGCGGGCGGGGCGGCGCCGCTCCGGCGGGCGAGGAGCCCGGCCAGGCACGCGTCACGGTCGGCGCCGGGCAGGCGGTGGAGGTTGAGTTGGAAGGGATAGGGCACGAAGCACCCGCGAATCCAGACCCACGCCTGCCGCTCGTGGCGGAGCCATCCGTCCTCGCCCAAGAGATCGTCCATCAGTCGATCGAAGTGCTCGTAGTGGCTGAACTGGACATGTCCACCCAGGTCCCAGGTGAATCCGTGCTCGTCGACCACGGAACCGGCAAGCCCGCCGGCCTCCGCCTCCGCCTCGCAGAGCCACCAGTCGGCATGCTCGAGTTGATCGAGGCGCCACGCCGCCCCGAGGCCCGTGGGCCCGGCGCCGACGATCAAGATTCCCACGCGGTCGACCATCAGGGGATCGCGGATTCGCGGGAAGCGTTCACGAGCCGTTTCCCGCCTCCCGTTCCGACGGGAGCCAGCCGAGGGCACGCGGGGGCAGTGGTCAGAACCTGAGACGGCGGGGCAGTCGCCGGTGGGGACAGCTTTGAGATCGTCTTGGCGAGATGTACGGCCGCAGCTACTGAGACCGGCCGTTCCACCGTGAGTACGTCGAACGTGTGGTCGGCAAGGTTGACGAGGTGTCGCCCGGCGATCTGTATGACGTCCCGGGTTTTCAGCGGCACCAATCCACTGTAACATTTTGCAGACACCGTTTGAAAAGCTGTCGTTTCGAGATGGCGGGATTGTTGAAGGATCACGGGCGGGGGCAGCGTAGACCCCGCAGGACAAATGAGGGTATGAAGTGGTGAAATGTCGAAGACTTGTAGCAAGCCGAAGCCTGTACCGAAGCTCTCCTGGAGCCGAAGGCCGGCTTCATTTCATGACTGAGGTTGCTGGGAACGTTGAGATGTCAGCGGAGCGCATTTTGCGGCATCTCTTCGGGAAGGGGTGGTGGGCTCTCGGGGGAAAGGTACATGGCCGGAGCTATCTCGTGCCTGACGATCGCATCTGTTTCTCAACTCTCGGCGACCGGGGGCGCGGCGAGCGCCGGCAGCCCGGCCTCGGCGTAGACGGCCTCCAGGGTCGTCGGCACCAGGCCCGCTGGCGCCGGGCGCGCCGCCGGCGAGACCCGCCGCAGCTTGTGCCGCGTCCGGGCGACCGGCGCGTAGCGATACGGTTCCCCTTTGCGCAGCAGATGCCACACGAGCACCACGAGCTTGCGTGCCAGCGCCGTCACCGCGACATTGTGACCCTTCTTCCGGCGGACGCGATGGTACGTGGCACTCAGCGGGGCCCCGCTCATGGCCAGCGACTGCGCCGCCTCGATCGCCAGCCACCGCGCTTGGCTCCGGCCCCGCTTGGTGATCCGCCCGTGATAGCACTGCTCCCCCGACTGGTACGTGCTCGGCACCAGGCCGAACTAGGCCGCCAGCTTGCCGGGCGTCGGGAAGCGGTGGATGTCCCCGATCGCAGCCACGAGCCCCAGCGCCACGGTCACGTTCACCCCGGGAATCGTCATCAGCAGATTCGCCGCCGGCCGGTGGCCGGCGCGCTCGCGCAGCCGCCCGTCCAGCATCCGGCGTTGCTCCGTCAGCGCCTCGTGCACGGTGAGCGCGCTGGTGACGATCAGCCGTTCCGTCTCGGTGAACGCCGGCTGCTGCACCAGCCACTGGCGGCCTACCGCATTGAACAGGTCGGCATGGGGCAGACGAGCAACCGCTTGTTCAGCGCCCCACGCAGCGTGTTCTTCACCGCGACCAGGCGCTTGCCCAGAAACTGCCGGTGGGCCGTCAGTTGCCGCAGCTCCCACGTCGCCTCGTCCGGCATCGCCACCTCGGGCACCAGATCGGCCCGCAGCAGGTGGGCCAGCGTCCGGGCATCGATCGTGTCCGTCTTGATCCGGGCGTAGGCGATCGCCTTGACCGCCAGCGGATTCGCCATCACCACGCGCCCCGCCCGCCCGACCAGTCGGGCCAAGATCGCCCACGTGTGAAAGGTCGCCTCCAGCACGACCGCGTCCGCCGGCCCCAGCGGCGCCGCAAATCGGTCGATCGCCTCCGGCGTCGCCTCGATCTGGAACTCCCGCTGGACGTGCCCCGCCTCGTCCATCGCACATACCTGGATTCCCCGCTTGTGGACATCCAATCCGTAAAACACGCTGCGCCCTGTACCCTTCTGAGAGCCGACTCGGTGATGGGGATCACGACAGCTGCCTATTCACGCTCGCGGCGCATCCGGGTGGGTCGTAGGGCGGCCACTTATCACGACGAGCTCGCAGCTCATAAAACAGTCGGCCGTCCCCGCGACGATGATCCTCCACCGGCTCTCGTGCGAAGAAGCTCGCCGCTCCGGGCCCGGTGCGAGGATTACCACCGCACCGAGCTCCCACCGCAACCCCTTTCGCGTTCGAGTTCCGTCGACGCCGAGCATACCCATATCACGGCGCCCTCGCCCCGCATGCTCGCTGGCGCTCGCAGGTCGTCCGCCACGGCCGCCCGGCCCCTGACTCCAACGCCCGCGCGCTCGCGGCCAGCCCCCGCGCCGCCATCGCGTAGCCCGCGGCTCAGGCCCTCTCTCACCGCTGCCCCTGACCCTCGGCGGCGCCTCGTCGGTGCCTCCCCGGCGCCCGGCGCCGCACCCCTCGGCCCGCTCCGTGCCCACGACCCCGCGGCGGCGCAGGATCCCTCGGGACCCGGGGCCGATCGCGATGGCCACGCTCGCCTTCGCGCTCCTCCAGCCAGGCACTGCCGGGTGTCAGGCGGGGGTTCGCCGAGGAGACCACATCCTGCCGCCCGGGTCCCGCGGCCGAAGGGGCCTTTGTGCTTCTTATGCGCCGGCCACACATGGCTCGGATCTCGACATACTGGCATCACGCGCATGTCCACACTCCACAATGCGCGTCCACGCGGCAGCCAGCCCGGATCGGCGCTCGGTGACTGCACTCATGAATAATCCGAGCTAATGACTCTCGCGTAATTGAGTCACAGGTCTGAGCCCAGGAAATTAAGTACTTGTCTGTCACCGTAATCGGCGAGAGTCATTAGACCACGCTCGCCATGCCGCCGTCGAAGTTGATGGCCGTGCCGGTGATGAAGGCGGCGCGCTCGGAGACCAGGAAGGCGACGAGGTCGGCGAACTCGGACGCCTCGCCGACGCGCCCGAGGGGCACGCGCTTGGCGACGTCCTTGTAGAAGGCGTCGAGGTCGCCCGTGGCGCGGCGCTCCCACTGGGCGCTCTTGACCAGCCCGATGCAGATCGTATTCACGAGGATCTTGTCCGACGCGTACTCGTTGGCGAGGGACTTGGTCAGGTTGATCCCGGCCGCGCGAGAGACGCTGGTCGGCAGCCCGCGGGCGGCCGGGGTCTTCGCGCCCAGGTTGGTGATGTTGATGATGCGCCCGCCGCCCCGCTTCTTCATGTGTGGTATGCAGAGCCGGCAGCAGCGCACGGCCGAGAACAACTTGAGCTCCAAGTCGTGGTGCCAGGCGGCGTCGTCCACGGCCTCGAAGGAGGCGGCGGCCGAGGTGCCGGCGTTGTTGAGGAGGATGTCCACTCCACCCCACTCGCGCACGACCTCGGCAACGAATTTCGCGATCTGATCCGCCTGGGTGACATCGACCGAGCGCGCCAGCACCTGCCCGCCCGCCGCGCGTATGGCCGCTGCAGTGCGCTCGAGCACGTCGGGGCGCCGCGCGCAGATGGCCACGCGCGCCCCTTCGGCGGCGAGCTTCTGGGCGGCCGCGCGCCCGAGCCCTTCGCTGCCGCCCGTGATGATGGCCACCTTGCCGCCGAGTCCGAGATCGAGCATTGGGGTCTCCTTACTCTGTGAGCACATCCGGTGTCACCGTCCGGTCGAGCCCCAATGGGTCGTACCGGACGCGGTCACTCCTGCCACGGGCGCGATTATCCTACACGTTCTCATTTCTTGCTGGCAGCAGAGGCCGGGGCTATCCTGTCTGCCTCGACCCAAGCGAGGAGAGCCCTCCCATGAAGCTGCGGCTGACTTTCGGCATCTTTCCCAAGCTCCTGCTGACCATGCTTGTGGTGACGCTGATCCCGCTGGGCGCCATCTGGTACCTCGACTACCGCGCCGAATCGGAGAGCCTCTCGCGTCAGATCGAGCAGCGCCTGAGCAGCCAGGCCGACACCATGGTCGGTTACGTGGATGCGTGGGTGGACATGAACGTGCGCATGCTGCGACAGAACGCTGCCCTCGACGACATATCCTCGATGGACGCGAAGAAGCAGAAGCCGCTCCTGCGCGCCATCGTTGCCGAGTACAAGTGGGTCTACCTCGCCTTCACCATCGCCCCCGACGGCAATAACATCGGGCGGAACGACGAGGAGGCGCCGCGCTTCTACGGCGACCGGGGCTACTTCAAGCAGGCCATCGAGGGGCGCCAGGTGGGCCAGGAGGTCGTCATCAGCCGCACCACGGGACAGCCCGCCGCCATCCTCTCGGTGCCGGTCTGGCGGCTCGACAAGGTCGTGGGCGTGCTCGCGGCGGGCACGAGCGTCACCGACGTCAGCACCACCATCACCAACGTGAAGATCGGCCAAAGCGGCTTCGTCTTCCTCGTGGACGACCAGGGCAAGGTCATCGCGCACCCGAGCGCGCGCGACAGTCTCAAGGCCCACCCCGCCGTCGCGGGGCTGGGCGCAGAGCCCAAGAAGCAGATCATCTTCGCGGAAGCCTCGGGCAAGCGGGTCATCGCCGTCGCCGAGAAGACGAAGTTCGGCTGGACGCTCGTCGCCCAGCAGGACTACGACGAAGCCTACGGGCCGCTCGCCCTGGCCAACCGCAACGCGCTGATCCTGCTCGGCATCACGGTGCTCTTCGTTCTCCTGGTCTCCTACGCGCTGGCCAGCAGGCTGACCCAGCCCATCCGCAGGCTGACGCAGATCGCCGACGGGATCAGCCGCGGCAACCTGGGCGCCGGCATCGCCGAGACGAAGCGCTCGGACGAGATCGGCAGCCTCGCGCGCGCCATCGAGCGGCTGCGGGCGAGCGTCAAGCTGGCCATGGAGCGGCTCGGCACCCGGTAGGCCGCAGGCGGCGCGATGAGCCCCGAGCCGGCACCCATGTCCTACCGCCAGTTGATGACCGAGCTGGGCGCGCTGTGCGCCGCGAAGCGCACGGGCTCCATGTTCATCGCCACCACGGACAACCACTCGGCGCGCATCGGGTTGAGGCAGGGCGACATCGTCTCGCTGGTCTTCCGCACGCAGCGGGGTCTCGAAGCGCTCGACCACATTCGCAAGATCACGGCGGGGCGCTTCAGCTTCTCCGACGCGCTGGTGGACAAGGCAGCGCACGCCGACCTGCCCCACACGGCCGACCTGCTCGCGCTGCTGGTAGGCGAGGAGTCGCCGCTGTCTCCGCCGGCCCCCGCTCCCCCGCTTGCCGCCGCGCCGCGCGCTCCCGCGCCCGCCGCCGCGCAGCCGATCGACAACCCGCAGCTTGCGAGGGCGCAGGCCGTGATCGAGTCGGAGCTGACCGAGTTCGTCGGCCCCATCGCGCCCCTGCTCTGCCGCGACCACATCGCGCGGGCGGCCGCGGCGGGGCCGCCGTGGGACTGGCGCGAGCTGGTGGAGGCCGTGGCGCGCGAGATCGGCGACCGCGCGAAGGAAGACCGCTTCAAGCAGCAGACGCTCGTGCGCCTCCGCGACCGCTAGCAGGCGGCCGATAAGGGCCCATCTGCTTCGTTGGCGCCCTCGGCCGCACGCTCAACGTAGAGAGACTACGCCTCGCGTGCGGCCCTTCGGGCGCCGCCTCGCATCTGGACCCTTCTCAGCCGCCTGCGCCCGTACTCAGCAGACCGCTAACGGGTGAGGGGCTTGTAGCGGAGGCGGTGGGGCTGATCGGCGGCGGCGCCGAGGCGCTTCTTCCGGTCGGCTTCGTAGTCCTGGTAGTTGCCTTCGAACCACTCCACGCGGCTGTCGCCCTCGAAGGCCAGCATGTGCGTGGCGATCCTGTCGAGGAACCAGCGGTCGTGGCTGATGACTACCGCGCAGCCCGCGAACGACAGCAGCGCGTCTTCCAGCGCCCGGAGCGTGTCGACGTCCAAGTCGTTCGTGGGCTCGTCGAGGAGCAGCAGGTTGCCGCCCGCCTGGAGCAGCTTTGCCATGTGGACCCGGTTGCGCTCGCCGCCCGAGAGGTCGCCCACCTTCTTCTGCTGGTCGCCGCCCTTGAAGTTGAAGGAGGCGACGTAGGCGCGCGAGGCCATCTGCCGGCCGCCCAGCTGGAGCTGCTCGGCGCCGCCGGAGATCTCCTCCCAGACGTTTTTCTTCCCGTCGAGCGAGTCCCGGCTCTGGTCCACGTAGGCGAGCCGCACCGTCTCCCCCACGCGGAGCGCGCCCTGATCAGGCTTCTCCTGCCCCGTGATCATGCGGAAGAGCGTGGTCTTGCCCGCGCCGTTGGCGCCGATGACGCCAACGATGCCGCCGCGCGGCAGGCTGAAGCTCAGGTCCTCGATCAGGAGCCGGTCGCCGTAGCCTTTGAAGAGGTGCTCGGCCTGGACGACCACGTCGCCCAGCCGCGGCCCCGGCGGGATGATGATTTCCGCCGCGCCGTCCCGCTCCTTGCCTCCCTCGGCGAGCAGCGTCTCGTAGGCCTGCAGCCGCGCCTTGGACTTCGCCTGGCGCGCGCGGGGAGACATGCGCACCCACTCGAGTTCACGCGCGAGGGTGAGCTGGCGCGCGGATTCCTGCTTCTCTTCCTGGGCCAGGCGCTGCTTCTTCTGGGCGAGCCAGGAGGAGTAGTTGCCCTCCCACGGGATGCCCGCGCCGCGATCGAGCTCGAGGATCCAGCCGGCGACGTTGTCGAGGAAATAGCGGTCGTGGGTGATGGCCACGACCGTGCCCGGGAAGTCCTTGAGGAAGCGCTCGAGCCAGGCGACGCTCTCCGCGTCGAGGTGGTTGGTCGGCTCGTCGAGCAGCAGCAGGTCAGGCTTCTGGAGGAGCAGCCGGCAAAGCGCCACGCGTCTGACCTCGCCGCCCGAGAGCGTCGTCACGTCGGCCTCCCCCGGCGGGCAGCGCAGGGCGTCCATGGCGATCTCCACCGTGCGGTCGAGGTCCCAGCCGTTCGCGGCCTCGATCGCGTCCTGCACGCGCGATTGGTCTTCAAGGAGCTTTTCCATGTCCGCGGGGTCCATGGGTTCGCCGAGTCGGGCGTTGATCTCGTCGAAGCGCGTGAGGAGCCCGCGCACCTCGGCCACGCCGTCCTCCACGTTCGCCCGGACATCCTTCGACGGATCAAGGTGCGGCTCCTGAGGCAGGTAGTCGGTGCGCACGCCATCGGCAGGCTTGGCCTCGCCCAGGAAGTCCTGGTCCACTCCCGCCATGATCTTGAGCAAGGTGCTCTTGCCCGCGCCGTTGGCTCCGAGCACGCCGATCTTGGCCCCGGGGTAGAACGACAGCCAGATGCCCTTGAGGATCTCGCGCTTGGGCGGGACGATCTTTCGCAGGTCTTTCATCGTGAAAATGAACTGGTGGGCCATAGGGTCTGGATTATACTGGGTGCCCCGTGGTTTTCATTGACAAACCGCCCCGGCCCCTCTATAAACAGGCCCCAACCCATGCATCCCCTGGGGCAATGACGCCACCTTCGAACCCGCCCATTTTGGCAAACCCGTCCATCCTGGCCGTCCGGAACGTCACCATGCGCTTCGGCGGCATCGTGGCGCTCGACGACGTGTCCTTCGACATGACGGCCGGCCAGATCGTGGGCCTGATCGG
>DASYVT010000207.1 GCA_035936835.1 Candidatus Methylomirabilota bacterium
GGCGATTCGGCGCGGGCGAAGATGAACCCGGGGTAGCTCGCGCCCTCCGGAAGCGGGACGAGGTCCTGGCCCGGATGGGCGGTGATGGCAACCTCGTCGATCCCCGGGACGGCCCGGGCCTCCGTCTGGCCGCGAATCTCCTTGAGCACCCCAGCGCGCGGGATCGGGATCATCATCACCCCAGCGGCACGGTGCTCGCGCTCGAGCGAGGGGATCTCCATGCCGAGCGCCTGACGCAGGATCAGTTCCTCCAGCGACAGGCCGGTGCCGAAGCGGAGGGTGCGGGAGCACAGCCCGCCGATGGAGCGTGCGGCGACCTCGATGACCCAGGGCCCGTGGCGATTGACCCTCAGCTCGGCGTGCACTGGCCCATCCCGGAGGCCCAGCGCCTCGGCTGCCCGTGCGGTGCAGGAGGCCACCTCTTCCTGGACAGTAGACGGAAGGCGCGACGGCGTGACGTAGATGGTCTCCTCGAAGAACGGGCCATCGAGGGGATCGGGCTTATCAAAGAGGGCGAGCACGTGGAGGTCGCCCTTCACCAGCAGGCCCTCCAGGGCCACTTCCCGCCCGGGGATGAAGCCCTCGACGAGAACCTGCCGGGCGGCTTCGCCGTCAGCGGCAGCCTCCGGCGTCCGGAGGATTCTCTCGAGCCGGCGGACCGCGCCGACGAACTGGGCTTCGCCATCCGCGCGGATCACCCCACGGCTGGCCGAGAGCATGAGGGGTTTGACCACGCACGGGAACGCCGTCCGCCGCGCCTCCACCACCGGGTCGTCGTCGAAGGAGCGCAGGGCGTACGGCGGCACGGGAACGCCGTCCCCGCGGAGCAGCGTTCGCATCCGGTACTTGTCGCGCGCGGCCGCGGTCGACCTGAGGGGGTTATGCGGGAGGCCCAGCGCGTTCGACAGGACGGCTGCCAGCACTGCCGTCGCGTCGTCCACGCCCACGACGGCATCGATCGGACGCGTCACCGCGAACTCGCCGACCTGGCGCGTCGCCTGGTCGGGATGAAGGAAGTCGAGCGACAGGAAACGGCCTGGCTGCGCCTGCTGGAAGACGTGGGCTCGCTCTGAGGCCACGACGACCTCCGCGCCAAGCCTCAGGGCGGCGCCCAGGAAGGCCGCCGTGCGGTACGTGGTGGTGGGCAGGAGCAGGAGAAGCCGTGGCATGCTACTTTTTCGAAGCCGCGGAATACGGGGTCTCGCCGCCGGCGTGGTCGGTCACGTCGATGATGTCGGCGACCTCGGGAAGCTCCTCCCGGATCATCGTCTCGATGCCCTGCTTCAGCGTGACGTCGGCCATGCCGCACCCCTGACAGCCACCGCCCATTTGGAGGTAGACCATCTTGTCCCTGACGTCGACGAGCGACACCACCCCGCCGTGGCCGGCGACGGCGGGGTTGATCGCCGTGTCGAGCAGGTCTTGGATCTTCGCTCTGATCCGGGAGTCCTCCTCCTGCTCCCTATCACTCCGCACGCTCTCATCGGACACGGCGTTGCGGCGTCCTTGTTGCTCAAGCGTTTCCGGTGCCGCCGGACTCGCCACCGCTTCATGTGACGTCCGCTCAGTGTCCCCGAACCACCGCCTGAAGAGTCCCATCGTCGCTCCTCCGCTCTGTGCGTCTTGGTCGAACTATACGCCCGCTCTCTCCGGCTGCAGAGGGCCGAACTGACCCTCGGTGGGCTCGGCTCAGCAGAACCACGGCTCGGTGAGCCTGGGCGGCCGGCGCCGGCCGCTCAGCGGTTCCAGCCTGTGGCTTTCACTGCACGCCAGGCCCGCCATGGTCTCGGCCAGCTCGCGGACCCGGACGAACGTGAGCGCTGGATCCTCCTCCGCCCGCGTCGCCTCCTCGACCATCGGGCAGACGGACTCGTGGAGGCGATCCATACGGGGATCGGCGTGGGTCCAGCGATACCTGAAGGAAGCCTGGTCGAGCGGCCCCAGAAACGGCCGGATCGCTGGCCGGTCGAGCAGTGCGGAGCGCGGCGGGACCAGCAGCCGGATCGTGTACTGCGCCGGGTCCACGTGGTCAATGAGCCCTTCGGGTTCGACGAAGTCGAGGATCTCGCGGTAGTCGTCCAGGGTCGTCCACGGGGTGAAGGCGACCCAGGTGGGACGAAAGGCGATCGCGGCGTCACGAACAATTCTGAGGGCCGCATAAACGTCCGCGCGGGTGTGCCTTTTTCCCAGATTCGCTAGCACGGCGTCGCTGAGCGATTCGACGGCGGAGACCATGAACACACAGCCGAGCGCGCCCAGCTCCGGAAAGATCGCGCGGCGCTCCAGGATGTGCTCGACCTTGGCCGTGAAGTCGAACGTGATCTCGGGGAACTCCTGGTGCATGGCGCGGACGATCGCCAGCGAGTGGCCGGGCCCGTTCAGGAAGTCGGGGTCGCCATAAGGTGATGTGGGTAGCGCCAGACCGCACGAGACGCCGGACGTCCTCTAGGACGATCTCCTTCGGGACCACGAAGAACCGGCCGCCGTAGACTGGCGGAATGGGGCAGTGAAGGCACATGTGGAGGCAGCCGCGGCTCGCCTCCACGTAACCGACCAGCGCGCGGGTGCCGTCGCGCTCCAGACGAGCGTACGTCTCGAGCCCTGTCAGCCCACGCCGGCTGGGGACCGG
>DASYVT010000208.1 GCA_035936835.1 Candidatus Methylomirabilota bacterium
GCCTGGGGATTCGTGGGCCTGGTGTGCCTGCTTTTGCTGGCCGGCGGCATCGCCGGGCTGGCCTCCGGCTAGGAGGGACTCGTCGAGGTCTCGACCAGGCGGTCGAGCGCCTTTCGGGCCCGGCCGCTGTCAAGCGACTCCCGCGCCACCACCAGGGCCGCGGCCCAGTCATCCGCCCGGCCGGCCGCCAGGACCGCTGCAGCCGCATTGAGCAGTACGACATCCCGGCGCGGGCCGGGCTCACCGTCGAGCACCTGCCGCAGCAGGTTGGCATTTTCGGGCGGCGTCCCGCCCAGGAGGTCCTCGGGGCGCGATCGGCTCAGCCCGAGCTCCAGCGGGTCGAGCTCGTACTCGGTGACCTGGCCATCTTTCAGCTGGAAGACGCGCGAGCGGCCCGTGGTCGTGAGTTCGTCCAGACCATCCTCGCCGTAGAAAACCAGGGCCCGCTCATGGCCGAGGTCTTTCAGGACCCGGACCATCAGCGGCGCCAGTGGGGCCGCCCCAACACCGAGCGCCTGCCGGCGCACCCGGCCTGGATTCGCCAGCGGACCCAGGACGTTGAAGATCGTCCGCACGCCAAGCTCCTTCCGAGCCGGACCCGCGTGGCGCATCGCCGGATGAAAGGTGGGCGCGAAGCAGAAGCCCATGCCCGCGATCTCGATGCATCGCCGGACGCCGCCGGCGTTGAGCGTGATGTCGACGCCGAGCGCCTCGAGCACGTCGGCACTGCCGCATCGGCTGGACGCCGCGCGGTTTCCGTGCTTCGCCACCGGGATACGCGCCCCCGCCGCGACGAGCGCGGCCGCGGTGGAGATATTGAACGTCCCGGCGCGGTCGCCGCCGGTGCCGCAGGTGTCGATCGCCCCCGCCGGGACCTCGAGCGGCGTCGCGTGCGCCCGCATCGAGTCGACGAAGCCAGTCATCTCGTCGACGGTTTCGCCCTTGGCTCTAAGCGCGATCAGCAGGCCGGCGAGCTGCCCGGTCGTGACTTCTCCTGCCATGACTTGGTCCATGACGTTGCGCGCCTGCTCGCGCGTGAGGGCCTTCCCCCCGAGCAACTGTTCGAGCGCCTCGGGCAGCGTCACGGGCGCGGGTACTGGTAGGCCGCGGGCGTGGCCATGACCAGGAGGGCAAGCAGCATCCGGTAGCAGGTCTGGAAGTCGGCCGTCTGGTAACGGACCGTCCGCCCACCGGCTCGCTGGACCTCCGGAAGCTCGACGCAGAGATCGGCCATGTTGGCATTCATCCAGTCGATTTCGAGGGTGAAGGGTCCCTTCGGCTGGTACAAGGGCCGGCCGGCCCGTTCGGCGTAGGCGCGGTAGGCGCCCGCCTCGATCCGCCGGCAAGCCTCGGCCGGGTGCAGCGAACGGGCCGCCTGCCGGCCGAGCGCCTCCTTGACCACGACACCTTCGATGCCGGGTAGCTCCGCGCTCGCCTCCTCGATCGTGGCCCGGTCGCCCGTGATCAGGGCGGTGCGCACGCCGTACGTCCCGGCCAGCGCGGCGTTCAGCGTGGCCTCGCTCTGCTCGCGGCCGTTGATGCGCAGCGAGTAGACGGTGCGACCTCCGTAGGTGTGGTCCATGATGGCGTGCTCGCGTCCCACCGATGCGTGGTAGCCGACGAAGAAGGCGACTTCGAAGGTCGGGTCAAGCCCGGCCCCCATCGAGTACGGCTTGTCCGCGCCACTGATGAGCTCGACCCCTTCGTCGAGCTCGTCGAGCACGAAGTTGCGCATGTCGCCGTGCGAGTCATTGACGACGAAGCGGCTGGCGCCGGCACGCCTCGCCCCGGCGACGGCGGCGTTGGTCTCCGCTGTCATCAATTTGCACGACAGCGGGTATTCCGGCATCCCCCGCATCACCTGCTGCAGGTGGACGATGCCGGCCATGCCCTCCATGTCGACGGAGATGAACACGCCGTTGCGCTCAGACGATGCAGACCGCGGGCTGGTAGCCAAAGCGCTCCCATTCTAGGGTCGGTCGGAGAAGGCCCCACCCGACCCTCCCCTGGAGAGGGAGGGAAACTTGCTCAAGTTCACATCTTGGGCAAACGTTTGCACTTCCGGGCACCCGGCGCGGGAGGGGGGAAGTGGGGTCCTGGTTCCGGGGGGCTTGGAACAAGAACCCCAC
>DASYVT010000209.1 GCA_035936835.1 Candidatus Methylomirabilota bacterium
TGACCGCCGGGGGATCGCCGCCGCGAGCCACGCGGGCGACCGCCGCGACGATGGGCGCGAAGCGCTCCTCTATGACTAGGATGCTCGACGCGGGCAGCTGGTACGCATGGGGTGTCGGGGGCTGGCGGCGGGGAGCTTTCCGCTTCACGCCCCGATTATCCCACGCTCGAATCCCTCGCCATGGACTTCGCGCTCTGGCAGGGGAGCCCGGGCGCGGTGGGCGGCAGCTGGTGGCAGTACCGGGCGCTCCGCTCGCGGGGAGACACCATCCCGCGGCTACTGGCCCTCGGGGCGGGGCGTCACGAACTCGAAGGTTTCGATCTCCACGCGGTAGCGCCGCTCCGACCCCGACGACGATAGCCTGATCTCGAATGGCGCCGTCGCCCTCGCCCTGATGGTGCCCGGCACGTAGGCCCGACCGCGGCTGATCACGCGGCCGTTCTCGTCGAGTCCCTCGGCCTTGACGATCACGCGCTCGCACGCCTGGGTCGAGCCGTTGCGCACTTCGCCCAGGATCAGCACGCGGGAGCCGCCCTCCCGTTCAGTCTGGAAGGTCAGGGTCAGGTCCTTCGAGGACTGAGGCGTGAACGTGTAGGTCTGCGCGAAGGCGGGCGCCGCACAGAGCGCCGCCAGGAGGACGACCGCCAGGAGGCGCGCGATCATTCGTATCTCAGGGCGTCGATCGGATTAAGCCCCGCGGCCTTTCGGGCGGGGTAGAAGCCGAAGAAGATGCCGATGAGCCCGGAGAACGTGAAGGCCAGAAGGATGGCCGGCGGGCTGATCACCGTGCGCCAGTCGCCGAAGTAGGCCAGGGCGTACGAGGCGCCGAGCCCCGCCACGATGCCGATACTTCCCCCGATCAGGGCGACGGTCAGCGCCTCGACGAGGAACTGGGTTAAGATATCGCGCCCCCGCGCGCCCACCGCCATGCGGAGGCCGATCTCCCGCGTCCGCTCGGTCACCGAGACGAGCATGATGTTCATGATGCCGATGCCGCCGACCAGGAGCGAGACCGAGGCGATGGACATCAGGAGCTTGGTCATGAGCTGCGCCTGCTCGTCCTTGGTCTGGACCATCTCGGCCGCGCTCCGAATGCCGAAGTCGTCCTCCTGGCCCGGCTGGAGGCGATGCCGCTGGCGCACCAGCTCGCGGATGGACTGCTGGACCTCTTTGAGGTCTTCGTTGTCGGCTACCTTGATGGAGATGGCGTTGATCGAGCGGGCATTGGCCTGGGTCACGCCGAGCACCTTCCGTTTGGCGGTCGTCAGGGGAATGATGATCACGTCGTCCTGGTCCTGACCGAAGGTGTTCTGGCCCTTGCGGTCGAGGACGCCGACCACCGTGCACAAGAGCTTCTTGACGCGGATAACCTGTCCGATCGGATCCGTGTCGCCGAAGAGGTTCTCGGCCACGGTCCCGCCGAGGATGGCGACCTTGGCGGCGCCGTCCACGTCCTCCTGTCCGAAGACGCGTCCCGAAGCGGCGGGCCAGTCACGCGCCTCGAAATACTCAGGCGTCACCCCCTGGATGATGGTGGACCAGTTGAGGTTGCCCCAGACGAGCTGGCCGGTACCGCGCACGCTCGGCGCGGCGACCTGTACCCCCTGGACGTCACGCTGGACGGCCCAGGCGTCGTCCTCGGTTAGCGTGATCGAGCTGCCGACGCCGAAGCGCAAGCCCCCGGAGGTTGTGGCGCCCGGAAAGACGAAGATCATGTTCGCGCCGAGAGCCTGGAGCTGCTCGGCGACGCGCGCCTGCGCGCCCGTTCCGACGGCGACCATGGCGATCACGGCGCCGACGCCGATGATGATGCCGAGCATGGTCAGCGTGCTGCGGAGTTTGTTCACGCGCAGCGCGCGGACGGCGATGCGGGAGCTGGCGATTACGTTCACGGGTCGTCCTCCTCGGGTGGGAGCGCCGCCAGCAGCCGCCGCGCCTCCTTCGGCATTGCGACCGCCTCGTCCTTGACGACCCGGCCGTCGCGGAAGGCCAGGGTCCGCGAGGCGAAGTTCGCGATGTCCGCCTCGTGGGTCACGAGAACGACCGTGATGCCCTGCCGGTTCAGATCCTGGAGGAGCGCCATGACTTCCACGCTGGTGCGCGTGTCGAGGTTGCCCGTCGGCTCGTCGGCCAGGATCAGCACGGGGTCGTTGATCAGGGCGCGGGCGATGGCGACGCGCTGCTGCTGGCCGCCCGACAGCTGCGAGGGGTGGTGGTCGGCGCGGTCGGCCAATCCCACGGCGGCGAGCTTGGCCTCGGCGCGGGCCCGCCGCTCGGCGGCCGGCAGGCGGGAGTAGAGGAGCGGCAGCTCCACGTTCTCGAGCGCGTTCGTGCGCGGCAGCAGGTTGAAGGTCTGGAAGACGAAGCCGACTTTCCCGTTGCGGATGGCGGCCAGCGCGTCGTCCGTCTGCTCGGAGACGTCGACGCCGTCGAGGACGTAGCGCCCGCTGGTGGGCTTGTCGAGGCACCCGAGCAGATTCATGAAGGTCGACTTGCCGGAGCCGGACGGTCCCATGACGGCCACGAACTCGCCCGCGTGGATCTTGACCGAAACGTGGCGGAGCGCGTGGACGGCCTGGCCGCCCAGCCGGTAGTCCTTCGTCAGCTCACGCGTCTCGATGATCGTGTGGCCCATGAGCGTATTAGAGCCGCGGGCCGCTGGCCGGCCGTGCCGCGCCCGGCCGGTCGCCTGTGCCGGTGATGACCTCCTGGCCGTCCTTGAGCTCGCCGCCGACGATCTCGGTGAAGTTGCCGTCGGAAATGCCGAGCTGGACCGTGACGGCCGCGGGCTTGCCGTCGGGGCCAAGGATCCAGACGCGCCCTGAACTACCTGCTCCTGCACGGCCGCCGGTCTGCTCTGCCACCTGCTGGTCGTACTTGCCGCGCTGGTCCGGCGTCAGGATGGCGCGAATCTGCTCGCGGCTCGACTCCCGGATCTTCTGGCCCTCGATGCGGCGCTCTCCCTCGGTCGGGTTGCGCATCATCAGGGTCCGGAACTTGTCGCGGCCCTCCTGGAGGATGGGCTCGAGCTTCTTCTGCTGCTCGGGAGTGAGGCCGAGGGATTTCACGAGCCGGTCCCGGATCTGCTCGATGGAAGGCGGCGTGCCCTGTCCCCCGGAAGCCCCGGCGCCCGCGGCGGGCGGAGTCTCGGCCGCCTCACCTGGAGGCCGGTACCGGAGGGCCGCGTTTGGCACCTTCAGGATGTTCCCCTTCTGGTCCACGACGAGGCGGACATTGGCCGTCATGCCGGGGAGGAGTCTGCCGTCCGGATTTCGCGCCGAGACCACGACGTTGTAAGTGACGACGTTCTGGACGGTCTGGGGCGCCTTGCGCACCTGCATGACCTCGCCCGAGAACGTCTGGCCGCGGAATGCATCCACGGTGAAAGTGGCGCGGAGCCCCACGCGGATGCGCCCGACGTCGGCCTCGTCCACGTTGGTGTCCACCTCCATGTCGGTCAGGTCCTGGGCGATGGTGAAAAGTGTCGGAGCCTGGAGGCTCGCCGCGACCGTCTGCCCGACGTCCACGGTCCGGGAGACCACTACGCCATCGACGGGCGCCCTGATCTCGGTGTGGTCGAGATCGACCTGGGACTGCTTGAGGGCCGCCTCCTGCTGAACTACATTGGCCGCGGCCGTCTGGAGCATGGCCTCGACCACGCGCAGCTGGGCTTCAGCCGAGCGAATCATGGAGGCCTGTGCATCCTCCTGGGCCTTGGTCGAATCCGCCTGGGCGACGGCGGAGTCATAGGCCGCCTGGGCCGCATCCTCGTCGGCCTGAGCGATGAAGCCCTTCTGTTTCAGGTCGCGCTTGCGGCCGAGGTCGCGGCGGCTGTCGAGCACCGCCACCTGGGCCTTGGCGGTCTGCGCCCTGGCCACCGCCAAGGCCGCCTGTGCGTTGGCGACATCGGCCCTGGCCTTCTCGACGGCCGCCCGCTGGTTGAGCACGGTTGCCTTGGCGGCCTCCAGCTGGGCCTTGGCCTGGGCGACCCTGGCCTGGAAGATCTCGGGGTCGATGCGGGCGACCAGCTGGTTGCGCTTGACCTGGGAATTGAAGTCGGCGAAGAGCTCCTTGATCTGGCCCGAGACCTGGGAGCCGACCTGAACGGTGACGACGGCATTGAGGGTGCCGGTCGCCGACACCGTGGCCGTGAGGGGGCCGCGTTCGGTCTTCGCCGTGCGGAATTTGGGGGTGCTGCCCCGGCCTTGGGCGTAAAACCACGCCCCGCTGCCCGCCGCGGCCAGCACGAGGAACACGCCGAGGATCCACCAGCGACGGCTCATAGTCATGAGACTACCGCGCGGGGCGCTTTATTCCTAGCGCCGGGACCGCCGGGAGGACCCTAGCGCCGGCCCATGAAGCGCTCGAGCTGGGCGATCGAGATGCGGTAGGCGGCGAGGGCCTGCGCCACCGTGGCTTGAGCGTTGGTCAGGGCGAGCTGGGCGTCCGTCAGCTCGATGATGTTGGCCACGCCCGCGTCGAAGCGCCCCTGGCTCAGCCGGAAGTTCTCATCGGCCGACTCCACGCCCTTCTCGGCGGCGCCGATGGCCTCCTCGGCCTGCTGGACGGTGACGTAGGCGCGCTCGACCTGCTGCCAGATCGTGAGCTCCGTGTCGCGCACGCGCGCCTGGGCGGCGTCTCGCTGGGCCTGGGCCTGCTTGTAGAGCGCGATCTTCCCGCCGCCGTCGAAGATAGACCAGTTGAGCTGCAGCCCGTAGCTGTAGGTCTCGTTCATGTCGGTGCGGGCGGCGCCGTAGGTGCCCTGGGCGACGACGTTCGGGAAGAAGTTGCGGAACTGCTGCTTGACAGTGTAGTCAGCCTGCTCGTACTGCGCCTTGATCTGCCGGTACTCGGGACGGCGCGCGAAGGCCTCATTGAGGAGGTTTTTGGTCTCGAACTCCACGTGCTCGTAGGTCAGGTTGTCCAGGATCTCGGTGGGCGTGTTGATCGGGATGCCCATGAGCTGGTTGACCGTGAGGCGGAAGATGTTCACGTTGTTGACGGCCTGGATGAGGCTCAGCTGGGCGGTGGCAACGTCCACCTCGGCGCGGGTGACGGAGGACTTCGGCTGCGTCCCCACCTCGAAGAAGCCCTTCGCGCTCCGGAGGTTCACGAGGGCGCGGTCGAGCTGCGCCTGACTGACCTGCACGAGCCGGTTGCTGAGCGCGAGGCCGTAGTAGCCCTCCTTCACGAGCCTGACCGTTTCCTGCTTCTGGATCTCGACGTTCTCCGCGGACGACTTGGCCCCGGCGCGCGCGGCGTCCGTCGCGGCCAGGGTCTTGCCGAAGTCCCACAGCAGCTGCTGGGCCGTGACCGTGGCGGTGGTCGAGAGGAAGCGGCTCTGGACTGTCACGCTGCGGATGTTCGATAGCGGTGCGCTCTGGCCCGCCGGGCTCTGGATCGAGGATGGGATCTGGTTCCAGAACCCGTTCCACTGTCCGGACAGCTGCGGCAGCTGCGGCGCCAGCGCGATGGCGATGTTCTGCAGCTGCGCCTGGTAGTCGCCGATCCGCGCGAGGATGAGCGGCTGGTTGTCCAGCGCGATCTTGACGGCGTCCTCCATCGTGAGGACCTGCTGCGTCTCCGTCGGTCTCGGGAAGGGGCGGATGCCATCGGGGGCCGGGAGGAACTCGCGCGGCAGCTGCTGCAACGTAGTCGGCGTGAGCCCAGGCACGGCGCCGGTGCCCGGCGCCGGCGCGTCGGCGCCCGTGGGCGCTGTCAGGATGAGGGAAGGAGGCCGTCCTGGCGTCGCCGCCGGTACCGCGGGTGGCGTGCCGGGCTCTGTGCCGGGCACGGGTGGCAACGGGGGCTTCGCGGGCAGGGGCGGAGTCCCAGAGACCGGCGGCGTACCGCCGGGCAGGGGCGACGTCTCCTGTTGGCCGGGCGCCGTCGGGGCCTGGGCATCAGCCGGAGGCGCAAGCCAGACGATGCCCAGGAGGCCGAGCGCCGTGAGCAACCCGAGAGCTGTGGCTCTCATGCGGTCTTTCCCCGAAGCGCCTGGCTCGCTTCGGCGTCCTCTATGCGACGCGGGAAGCGCTCCTCGAGCATGACGTAGAGCGTCGGGATCAGGAGCAGGGTCAAGACCGTCGAGACGGCGAGGCCGCCAATGACGGCGCGCGCGAGCGGGGCATTGGCTTCGCTACCGGTTCCGATGCCGAGCGCCAAGGGGAGCAGGCCAACCAAGGTAGTCAGGCTCGTCATGAGGATGGGGCGGAGTCGTGTCCTGCCGCCCCGGATGACGGCCTCGCGGAGCCCGAGGCCGTGGCGCCTAAGCTCGTTCATGTACTCGACCAGGAGCACGCCGTTCGACACCACGATGCCAACCATCATGATGATGCCCATGAACGACGTGACGTTGAGCGTGGTGCGCGTGAGGAACAGCGCCCAGATGACGCCGATCATCCCGAGGGGCACCGAGAACATGATGATGAAGGGGTCGAGCAGCGAGCGGAACTGGGACGCCATGACCATGTAGACGAGGATGATCGCGAGTACCGACGTGAACTTGAGGCTGCCGAAGGCCTCGCGCTGCTGTTGGATCTGGCCGCCCAGCTGGAAGGAGAAACCCGGCGGCACGGGCATGGCCTTGAGCTTCTCCTCGATGTCCTGGGCGATTGAGCCGAGGTCGCGATCCGCGCCGGGTTGGGCGCCGACCGTGATGAGCCGCTGCTGGTACTTGCGCTCGATCATGACGGGGCCGACGCCCTGCTTGATCTCGGCCACGGCGCCCAATAGGACCGGCCGGCCCCCGTCGCCCATGACGAAGAGGCGGGAGAGATCCTCCGGTGTGGAGCGGAACGGCTCGTCAAGCTGCACGACCACATTGTATTGGTTGCCCGTCCGGGGATCGGTGAAAATAGACGGGTTCAGGCTGACGTTGCTGTTGAGCGAGATCAGCGCGGCCTGGGCTATGTCGCGCTGGCTGAGCCCGGCCATGGCCGCCTTTTCCCTGTCCACCACGATGTCGAACTGGGGATAGTTCTCCTCCCGGCTGATGAAGGGGAAGGTCACTCCCGGCACCTCCTGGATGGTCCTGACGACCTGGCGGGCGGTGTCTCTCGCATCCCTTAGGTCATAACCCAGCTGCTCGATCTCTATGGGCTGCTGCGCGCCAGAGTTAATGACGCGACTGACTATGCCGCCGAACTGGACGGTGTAGGTCGTACCGGGGAATTGCCCCGCGAGTTTGGGGCCGATCTCGGCGAAGATTTGCGTGTCTTTTCGCTTCCTTTTATCCGGGTCGTTCAGATAGATCTGGAGCTGGGCGGCGTGGGGGCCGGTGTTCTGGGAGAAGAGCCCCGAGCGCCCGCCAGGCACGCCGATCGATGCGACGACGGTCTTGATCTCTCCCGGCTTGGCCGTCGAGCGGATGATCTGCTCCATCCTCTGGACGATGCGTTCGGTCTCTTCGACCCGTGTCCCGACCGGCGCCCTGAGCCGGATCAGGAACTGGCTTTCGTCCGAGGGCGGAAAGAACTCGGTGCCGACGAACGGCAGCAGGATGAGGCTCGAGGCGAGCATGGCCAAGATGGCCCCGATCAGGGCCGGGCGATGGTCGAGGCTCCATTCGAGGCTGCGCTGATAGAAGGCGTCGAGCCGGTCGAGAATCTTTCCGCTCCACGCGAAGACCGTGTCGAGCCGCCCCCTGAGGCCCCGATGCTCCACCATCTCGTGCTCGCTTCGGAGCCACTGCAGACAGAGGAGGGGGGTGACCGTCCGCGACACGAGGAAGGAGGCGAAGAGCGAGAAGGAGATGGTGAAGGTCAGCGGGATGAAGAGGAGCCGCGCCTGGCCCTCCAGGAAGACCGTGGGCAGGAAGACGACGATGGTCGTGATCGTGGAGACGAAGATCGGCATCGCAACCTCGCGCGCGGCGTCGAGCACGGCCTTGCGACGGGGTGTCCCCGGTATGTCGAGGTGGCGATTGATGTTCTCGAGCTCGACGATGGAGTCGTCCACGAGCCGGCCGACGGCGAGCGCCAAGCCGCCGAGCGTGAAGATGTTGAGTGTCTGGCCGAGGAAGTACATCGCGACCATGGTCAGCAGGAGCGACAGCGGGATGGCGATCGAGATGATGATGGTCGAGACGAAGGAGCGTAGAAAGACCAGGATGACGAGGAAGGCCAGGATGGACCCGACGGTCGCCTCGTGCCAGAGGCTTTCGATGGACTGTCGGATATACATCGACTGGTCGAGGCTCAGGTTGACGTTGACGCCCGGGGGAACCCCGAAGAGCTTGGGCAGGGTCGCCTTGACGGCGTCCACGACCTCGACCGTATTGGCTCCCGGCTGCTTGTTGATCCGCAGGTACACCGAGCGCTCGCCGTTGACGCGCACGATGGACACCTGCGTCTCGGCCGAGTCCTCGATCCGCCCCACATCGCGAAGGCGGATCGGCGTCGTCCCCGTCCGCCGGACGATGATGTCCTCCATGGGCTCGACCACGGAGAACTGGTTGTTGGTGAAGACGTTGTAGTCGAAGCTGCCGACCTTGACGTCGCCCGAGGGCAGGAGGAAGTTGGCGTCGTTGACGGCCCTCGTGACCTCATTGACCGAGAGCCCCTTCGAGTAGAGCCGGTCGCGATCGAGGTTGATGGTGATCTGGCGGATCTTGCCGCCGTCCACGTTTGCCGAGGCTACGCCCGGCAGGCGCTCGAACTGGGGTTCGATCGTGTTGTAGGCCAGGTCGTACAGGGCCCGCTCGTCGAGGCCTCCGCCCGAGACGGTGACGATGCAGACCGGTATGTTCGAGAGGTCCGACTTGACGATGAAGGGTTGCTGGACCCCGGGCGGCAGCGTGTTGATGATCTGATTGATCCGCTGGACCACCTCGGTCAAGGCCGCGTCGATGTCGGCGCCCCACACGAACTGCACGATCACGAGCGAGAAGCCCTGGCGCGAGCGCGATTCGACGTACTTGACGTTGGCGACGGCTGAGACCGCTTTCTCGAGCGGGTAGGTGACGCTGCGCTCGATGTCTTGGGCGCTGGCGCCCTTGTAGACCGTGCCGATCTGGATCCGGGGGAAATTGATGTTGGGGAAGAGATCGATGGGCATCCGGTTGAGGGACGTCGCGCCGAGAAGCACGATGGCCAAGGACGCCATAAGCACGGCGATGGCGTTCCGCATGGCCGCGAGGGTTAGCCACATGGGCTATTGACCCGTCGCCGGCACGCCGCGGACCTTCTGGCCCTTGCGCACCAAGTCCTTGCCCTGGAGGATGACCTGATCCCCGGCCGCCAGCCCCCTGACGACCTCGACGCCCCGCGCGTCGGCGGCGCCGAGCTCGACCGCCACGGGCTCAACGACGTTGTTCCGGACAACCATGACCGACGGCGTGCCGTCGCCCACGCGCAGCGCCTCCATGGGCACCGTCAACACGCCCTTGCGCGTATCGACCACGGCCTCGACGCGCGCGAACATGCCGGGGTTGAGCTTGGTGCCGGGATTCGGGATCTCCACCTCGACCCCCATGGTGCGCGAGCGAGGGTCGAGGTTGTGGACGACGCGCGCGATGGAGCCGGCGAAGACCTCGCCCTTGTACGGGTCTGCCGTCACGCGCACGTCCGCGCCGACCTTGACGCGGGCGATGTCACGCTCGGGCACCTCAATCTGGACCTTCACGCTCGAGATGTCCTGGACGAGCAGGATGCCGACCGAGGTATTTGTCGTGCCCGAGGACTGCGCGCTCACGGCCGCGCCGGGGTCGAGGTTGCGCTGGGCGATGTATCCGGCGAAGGGTGCGGAGAGCCGCGTGTTGCCGAGATTCGTCTGGGCGAGGGAGAGCGCCGCACGAAACGTCTCGACCTGCGCCTGCGCCAGACGCACCTGGCTCTCCTGGGTGATGATCTGTACCTCCGCAAGGCGCAGCTGCGCCTCCGCTGCGTCCGTCGAGGCGCGCGAGGAGTCGCCGTTGGTGCGGGCATTGTCCCAGTCCACCGCGGAGACCATGCCCTTCTCGAAGAGCGTCCGCATCCTGTCGGCCTGGCGGGCGTCGTTTGCGGCGACGGCGCGCGCGCGTGCCAACATCGCGCGCTGGTTCTCGAGGTTCGCCTTCTGCCCCTCGGCGGTGGAGCGGGCGACCTCGAGACCCGCCTGGGAGGCCAGGAGCGCCGCCCGCGCCTGCTCAGCCGAGGCCCGGAGCTCCTGGTCGTCGATCTCGACCAGGAGCTGGCCTTCCTTGACGAAGTCGCCCCTCTCCACATGGATCTTCCGGATGTAGCCCGACACCTTGGAGAAGATCGCCGCCTGCTTGGCCGCGAGGATGTCCGCCGTGAAGGAGAGTTTGACCTCGATGTCCCGTCGCTGGGGGGCGACGACTCCGACGACGGGGTCCGGCCGGTTGCGAGTGACGGCGCTGGCTGTCCGAGCGCGGGTCCAGTACCAGACGGCGCCGCCGAGACCAGCGAGGAGTATGAGCAGGACGACCCCGACGCGATAGCGTCTCAGGAGGTCCATCAGCTCGCGGAAGCCGGAGGGGACAGGGTCATTGGGCCTGTGGCTGCCCCTATTCTATGGATGGGAGGCAAAGAGTCAAGCTTGTGATTCTCCTGTGTTAAGCTGGCGTCTATGGCAGTCATGACCCGACCGTCAAAGTCCGGCCGGTGGTCGGAGCCCGCTCTGCGCGTCCTCCGGGAGCGCTATCTCGTCCGCCATGACGGGCAGGCGGCCGAGACGCCGGAGGAGATGTGTTGGCGGGTGGCGGCCGCCATCGCGCGGGCGGAGGAGCGATTCGGCCGCAGCGAGGCCGCCGTCGGAGAGGTCGCCGCCGCCTTCTACGACATGATGGTCGAGGGGCAGTTCCTGCCCAACTCGCCGACGCTCATGAACGCCGGCAGGGACAACCAGCTCCAGTACTCCGCTTGCTACGTGCTCCCGATCGGCGACTCCATGGGCGAGATCTTCGATTCGGTCAAGGCCGCCGCGATCATTCATCAGTCTGGAGGCGGGACCGGGTTCGCGTTCTCACGCCTCAGGCCCAAGAACGACATCGTCCGCTCCACGGGCGGCCGGGCTTCGGGCCCCGTCTCCTTCCTGCGCGTCTTCAACGCGGCCACCGAGGCGGTGAAGCAGGGCGGCACCCGGCGCGGCGCCAACATGGGCGTGCTGAGGGTGGACCACCCGGACATCCTCGAATTCATCGAGTGCAAGCTCGACGGCGGCATCACGAACTTCAACATCTCGGTCGCGATCACCGACGCGTTCATGGCGGCGCTCGAGGCGGGCGGGGACTACGACCTCGTCAACCCACGGACTGGGCTCTGCGTCGGGAGGCTCTCGGCGCGCGAGGTCTTCGACCGCATCGTCCGCGCCGCGTGGCGGACGGGTGACCCGGGGCTCGTCTTCATCGACCGTATCAACGCGAGCCCGGCGAACCCCACGCCGGAGGCGGGGCAGATCGAGGCAACTAATCCATGTGGCGAGCAGCCTCTTTTGCCGAACGAGGCGTGCAACCTGGGCTCGCTCAATGTCGCCCAATTCGCGCGCCAGCGGGACGGACGCTGGGCAGTCGATTGGGAAGAGATGGAGCGTGTCGTTCGTCTCGCGGTGCGCTTTCTCGACGACGTCATCGAGGTCAACCCCTATCCGCTCCCGGAGATCGACGCCACGGTCAAGGCCAACCGGCGCATCGGCCTCGGCATCATGGGGTGGGCCGATCTCCTCTTCGCGCTCGAGATTCCCTACGACAGCCAGGAGGCCCTCGACCTGGCGGGGCGGCTCATGGCCTTCGTCGAGGACAAGGGGCACGACCAGTCGTCGCGGTTTGCCGAGGAGCGGGGGCCGTTTCCGAACTGCTCCCGGTCGATCTACCGCGATGGCCGGCCGCTCAGGAACTCGACGGTGACAACGATCGCGCCGACCGGCACGATCTCCATGATCGCCGGCTGCTCGTCCGGTATCGAGCCGGTCTTCGCGCTGGCGTTCGAGCACCGGGTCAAGGGCGTTGACGGCGAGCGCGTGCTGCCGTTCGTGAGCCAGAGCTTCGAGCGGCTGGGGCGGGAGCGCGGCTTCCACTCGGACGCGCTCATGAGCGAGGTCGCCCGTCGCGGCTCGCTCCACGGCATCCCGGGCGTGCCCGAGGAGGCGCGCGCGGTGTTCAAAACGGCGCACGAGATCCATTGGAGCTGGCACGTGCGCCACCAGGCAGCCTTCCAGAAGCACACCGACAACGGCGTGTCGAAGACCATCAACCTGCCTGCCGAGGCGACCCAAAGCGACGTCGCGGAGGCGTACCTCCTCGCCTGGCGGGAAGGTTGCCTGGGCATCACGGTTTTCCGCGACGGGTGTAAGGGGGGCGGACAAGTGCTTAACGTGGGGGTCGGCAGCGAGGCCGCGGCGCTTCAGGGCGCCGCCGGCGCGCTCGGCGACCGCCTGGGCGACCGGCTGGGCGACCAGCTGGGCGACCAGGTTGTCAAGCCGCGGCCTCACAGCTTGTCGGGCGCCACGCACCGCATGGAGACTCCGATCGGCACGGCCTTCATCACGGTGAACGAGACGCCGGGCGGCGATCCCTTCGAAGTGTTCGTCCAGGTTGGCAAGGCCGGCTCGGATACCATGGCCGTGGCCGAGGCGCTCGGCCGGCTGATCTCGCTGGTGCTCCGGCTGCCGTCGCCGCTCTCGGCCCAGCGGCGCCTCGAGGAGGTCGTCAGCCAGCTCTCGCGGATCGGCGGCGGCCAGCCCACCGGGTTCGGCGCCGCCAAGATCCTGTCCCTGCCGGATGCGCTCGCGCGAACGCTGGGCGAGCACATCGGGCTCGGGCGCCGCCAGGAGCCGGAAGTGGACGCGGCGGCGCCGGCGGGACAGCGCCGGGTGGGGGACCTCTGCAAGGAGTGCGGGCAGGCGACCTTGGTGTACGAAGAAGGCTGCAAGAAGTGTCTGTCCTGCGGCTTCAACGAATGTTAGAGAACGTCCATGTTCAGCGGCGGTGATTACCGCGAGGTTGCGAGGTGGCTCGAGAACTTCGCGACCTCCCACGCCAAGCGGGAGGATCTCCGCGCGGAGTGCGCGCTGGACACTGAAGGTCCCCGCGAAGGGACGAGTTACGGCCTGCGCGTGAGGGTCGGCGATCGCCTCTCCTCCGAGATCGGGCTCGGGTTCGACGACGTGGCGGCCGGGCGCGGCAGCATGGCCTGGTGCCAGTCTCTGGCCGACCGCGTGCGCGGCCTCGTCAGCGAAGCTTCACGTGATAGTTCGCTGAGACCCGCTTAGCGGTGCCGTCCGGGCGCCGCTCCCCGAGCTGGGTCGCCCCCGGGGACTGGAACGCGTTCTTCGGGCTGGCGCTCGACAACACGACCCAGCTCGTCATCCTGTCGAGCCTGCTCATCGGGGTGTTCAAGTTCCCCGCTGACCTCGTCCTTGGACGCATGGTTCCCGGCACGGCGGCTGGCGTGCTGGTCGGTGACCTGGTCTACACCGCGCTCGCCATCCGCCTCATGCGGCGCACCGGACGTGACGACGTCACGGCGATGCCCTTCGGGATCGACACGCCCTCGCTCTTCGGCATCGTTTTCGGCGTGCTGGGTCCCGTGATGCTGCTGACCGGCGACCCGGTACTCGCCTGGAAGGTGGGCATGGGCGTGACCGTGGCGATGGGCGCGCTCAAGCTCGTCCTCGCCTTCGCGGGCGACCGGGTTCGGAGAATCGTGCCGCGCGCGGCCCTCCTGGGATCGATCGCCGGCGTCGCCATCCTGCTCGTCGCCTTCCTGCCCGCGCTCAAGGTCTTCGCCGATCCGCTCGTTGGGGTGACCTCGCTGACCATCGTCCTTGTTGCACTGGTTGGACGTGTGAGGCTGCCGGGCGGCGTGCCCGGGGCCTTCGCGGCGGTCGCGGCGGGCGCGGCGGTGTTCTGGCTGCGGGCGGCGTGGGGCGCCGGGCCCGCCTCGCTCGCGGCGCCCCCTGTGGCGCTCGCCCTGGCCATCCCGTGGCCGACGCTGTCGTGGGTGCCCGCCTTCGGCGCCGTGCTGCCGTACCTGCCGCTCGCCGCGCCCTTCGCGATCGCCACCGTGATCGGCGGCATCGACAACACCGAGTCCGCTATTGCAGCGGGCGACGAGTATCGAACGCGGGACATCCTCCTGACGGAGGCGGTGGCGACGGCGGTGGCGGGGCTCTGCGGCGGCGTGATCCAGAACACGCCCTACATCGGGCATCCGGCGTACAAAGCCATGGGCGCGCGCGCCGGCTACACGCTCGCGACCGCGCTGGTAATCGGCGTGGGCGGGGCGGTGGGCGCGGTCTCGGTCCTTGTGAGCGTGCTGCCGGAGGCTGCCGTCGCGCCCATCCTGATCTTCATCGGGCTCGAGATCACGGCGCAGGCCTTCGTCGCCTCACCGGCTCGCCATGCCGCCGCCGTCGCAGTGTCGTTCATCCCCGCCGTTGCGGCCCTTGTGCTGATCGAGGTAACGAGCTTCCTGGCGTCGGTGGGCCGGAGCCCGGGGGACCTGGCAGGCGAGGGCAAGGCGGCCTTTCAGCACCTCCTCGTCCTCGGCAACGGCTTCATCGTGACGGCGCTCTTGTGGGGGTGGGCGCTGGCGTCCATCATCGACGGCCGCCTCGGGCGCGCGGCAGCCGTGTTCGTCGCCTGCGCTGCCGCCACGCTCTTCGGGCTCATGCACTCACCACTGCCGAGCGGCGCGCTCTTCTGGCCGTGGTCGGCGGGGGGCAGCGGGGCGCTGGCGCTGGCAGCGGCTTATGGCGTCGGCGCGGGGTTCCTGCTCGCGCTGGCCCACGCCCAGAGCCGGACGCGCGAGGGGCGCTAGCGGTGGAGCAGGGCGAGCATCTCGTCGTCCCTCTTGAACTTGAGCTCTTCGACGCGGGCTAGGGCGGCGCGGGCGCGCTCTTCGGCTTCAATCCGCTGGACGTCCGCGTAGGTCACCGGCGAGGCGCCGGCCTTCTGGAGCGCGGCGCTGACCGCGTCCAGCACGCGCTGGGCTTCGGCAGCGGGCCGCTTGGGCCGGGCCTGGAGCCAGTTGACGACGTGCTTGATGCCCGTCTCGGCGTCGAGCTTGGCTCGGCCGACGACGCCGTCGCTGGCCCGCCGGGCCCATCCGACAACGAAGATCCCCGCGAGCGGCTGCCCTTGCTCGGGATCCCAGACCTGGTACGCCGCGGCGGGATCCTGCTCGGCGCCCGGGGCGGTGACGTAGAGGCCTTCCTTGTACGGCAGCCCGAACCGCTCGTCGACCCGGTCGCCGACGGCGAAGACCACCGTGTCGCAGGGGATGCGCGAGACTTCACCGGTGCCGACGGCATTGATGCGCTCGCCCTTGCGCTCGAGCCGCGTCTCCTCGACCTCGAGGGCGACGACGCGACCGCCCGCGGCGATCACGCGCTTCGGTGAGGCGAGAAAGCGAAAGCGAAGCCGCGCCCTCGTTGGCTCGGCGGGCTCGGGGTTGCCGGCAAGGGCCTTCAGGAGGTCGTTGGGGTTTTGGCCTACGGCTTCCAGGCGCGGACGGATACGCTCGAGCTCCTGGCGGTAGAGCTCCCGGTCGAAGGCGTCTTCGACGTCTTCGAACTCCTTGTCCTCGTACGCCTTCTCGAAGGGGCCCCGCCGCGCGATCGCCACGATCTCGTCACAGTCGCAGTAGTGGGCGCAGTAGTTTGCGACGTCGACCATCACGTTGCCCACGCCGACGATGGCCACCCGGCGCCCCATGGGGAACTCCCGCTCGGCGAAGGGCGGGAGCCGGTTGTAGTGATAGACGAGGTCCTTGGCGTGATAGACCCCCGGGAGCCGCTCGCCCTCGACACCGAGGTACTTGGTGCCCTGGGCGCCGATGGCAAAGACCAGCGCGTCGAAGCCCAAGCCCTGCAGCTGGGTGACGGTGAGGGGCCCGTCGGGCCCGACGGGCACATGGCCCAGGTACGTGACGCGCGGGTCGGAAAGGATCTTCTGGAACTGGCGCCGGAGCCCGCCCTTCATCTTGTACTTGTCGAGGAAGATGCCGTACTCGGCCAGCCCGCCGGGCTTGATGTCCCGGTTGAGGAGCAGGACGCGGCAGCCCGCGGCGGCCAGGGCCCGCGTCGCGAAGAGGCCCGCGGGGCCGGCGCCCACGACACCGACCACGCGTCCGGGCTCGTCCGCCATGGTGCCGGAACATAGCACGGGGCCCGTCCGGCTGTGAATGAGTCATTTGGCTTGACCGTCCTACGGGCGTGATGATATTCGAGTAATGGACTTGTGAATCTCGTCACTAATGCCCGAACGGGGTGGCAGGCTACCGAGGTCTTGCCAAGCACCGCAGGTCTAGGAGGAGAGGATATGCGCAAGGTTGTGAGGCAGGCGGCAGCGGTAGCGGCGTTCGCGACAGGCGTGATCGTTGCTCTTGGCCCCTCGGCTCCTGTGCTGGCGCAGGGGGCGTGGGAGGCGCCGACGATGGAGAAGGCGAAGAAGAACCCGCTTCCTGCAAACGCGGCGACCGTCGCGCAGGGCAAGAAGGTGGCCGAGGTCAACTGCGTGTCCTGCCACGGCGCCAAGGGCAAGGGCGACGGGGCGGCGGCGGTGGCGCTCAATCCCAAGCCCGCAGACTGGACGTCCAAGAGAGTCCAGGCCATGTCGGACGGGGAGATCTTCTGGAAGCTCAGCACCGGCCGGGGCGCCATGCCTTCCTGGAAGTTCCTGCCGGAGAACGACCGCTGGGCCGTGGTCCGCTACATCCGCTCGCTCGGAGGCAAGTAGCGCTCCGGGCTGGGCCCGGCGCTTCGGAAGTTTGTGCGCCACGTGCACGCCGCGTAGCAGTAATATCTGGCCGGGTTGCCCATGAGCGACGAGCGGCCGTCTCCTGATTCGAGCGCGCAGGTCCTGAAGGACTCGTTGGACGAGATCCGCCAGAGCCTCGACGCGCTCGCCGATCGCCTCCAGCGACTGGAGGCGGCGCCCAGCGGTTCGCCGCCTACGCCTCGTGTCACGCCCGCCGACAGTCCCCCCGCCGACAGTCCCCCCGCCGACGGTCCCGATGACCGCGACGCGCTCTCGGTCGGTCAGGAGATCCTCGCCATCCCGTCTTCGGGGCTCGAGCCCGCCCAGGTCTTCTCCCTCGCCATGGATCGGGTCGCGCGGCTGCTGTCCGCCGATCGCGCCATGCTCTTCATCTGGGAGCCAGATGGCTCTCGCCTCGTGGCCTGCGCCGGGCGAGGGTTCCGGCGCGATGATCTCGAGACCATCTCCATTAAAGCGGGAGACGGACTCGTCGGCCAAGCCTTCCAGGACGAGCAGATTCTGCGCTCCTCGAGCCGCGCCGTCAGCGTCGCCGAGGACCCGTTTCTGGCGCTCTTCCCGGTGCGTGACGCCGTGGCCGTGCCGATCCGCGCCGCCGGGCACGCGGCTGGGGTCCTCTACGCTGGCCGCCGCGCGCCGCGCCCGGCCTTCTCCGAGCAGGAGGTGCTGCTGCTGCTCGTGATCGCCGACCGCGTCGGCACGGCCCTGGCCCACCGACAGTTCGTCGAGACCACGGGGGGCCACATCCGCCGACTCCGTGAGCTCGAGGTCTTCCTGGGCCACGTGCTCGTGGGCCAGGAGAGGGAGGACATGCTCTCGCGGGCTTGTGAGGTCGCGTGCCGCCTGGCGGGCGTGCGCGTCGCCGCGTTGGGCGTGCCGGCCGGGTCGGCGGGCCTGTCGCTCGCCGCGGCCTCGGGGCTGCCGGCCGGGGCGGTCAGCTCCTGGCGGGCGGACACCGGCTACGGGCTGACCGGCGAGATGTTCGCGACACATCGCCCCGTGCTGTGCCGCGACATCCAGAGCCGCGATGGGTGTGAGAACGATGTGCTCCGCGAGGCGGGACTGCGCGCCTGTCTCGTGGTTCCCGTCCGACTGCGGCACCAGACCGTGGGCGCGCTCTACCTCGCGGATCCCGAGGCGCGCGAGTTCACGCCGGACGAGGTGGCCACTGTCCAGGTGCTGGCCTCGCTCCTCGCGCTGGGGATGGAGAACAATCGGCTCTACGGCGAGGTCAGGACCGCCTTCGAGGGGATGGCGTCGGCCCAGGACCAGCTCGTCCAGACGGAGAAGGCCCGCGCCGTCGGCGCCATGGCGGGCGGTATCGCCAACGAGTTCAACAACCTCCTTGCCATCGTGCTGGGGAAGACCCAGCTTATGCTGACCCGAGCCCCCGAGGGACCCTTGCGCGAGGGGCTCGCCGCGGTTGAGGAAGCGGCGTGGCGGGCGGCGGACTTCGTACGACGGCTCCAGGGCTTCGCGGCGACGAGCATGGACGACGGCACGGGCCCGGTGGACTTGGCCGCGGTGGTGCAGGACGCCGTCGCGCTGACGCGCGCGCTCTGGAAGGACGAGGTCGAAGCTCGCGGGGCGCCGATCGAGGTGGTGACCGACGTCGACCGGGTCCCGCCCGTGGAGGGGCAGGCGGCCGCGCTGCGCGAGGCGGTGATGAACCTGATCCTGAATGCCGTGGACGCCATGCCGCGCGGCGGGCGCCTGGGCCTGACCCTCCGGCGGGTCGACGCCGGCGTGGAGCTCCACGTGTCGGATGGGGGCGAAGGAATGCCCGAAGACGTGCGGCGCCGCATCTTCGATCCCTTCTTCACCACGCGCGCCCCGCACCGGACCGGGCTCGGGCTGTCCGTCGTGCACGGGGTCGTCAACCGGCACCGCGGCAGCGTCCGGGTGAGGAGCGAGCCCGGCGGGGGTACGACGGTGACGCTCTCGTTTCCGGCGGCTCCCGGTCACACCGTGGACTCGCGCATGCCCCAGATGCCTGCGATTCCAGAGATGCCTGCGATGCCCGAGATGCCTGTGATACCCGAGATGCCCGAAATGCCCGAGATATCCGTGATCCCCGAGATGTCCACGATGCCCGTAATGCAGGACCCACCCGAAGACGAGATTCGCGCCGCCGCAACCGTCTCCATTCTCGTGCTCGAAGACGAAGAGCATATCCGTACCATGCTGGTGGAGGCTCTGACCGGCGCCGGCCATAGGGTCGAATCGGCGACCGACGGGCTCACGGGCCTGGCGCGCTTCCAAGGCGGGGCCTTCGACGTGGTCCTGACCGATCTCTCGCTGCCCGAGTGCTCGGGGCTGGATGTGGCGCGCTCGGTCAAGCGCATGCGTCCGGAAACGCCGGTGGTGCTCATCACCGGGTGGGGACACCTCCTCGACCCCGAGCGACTGCGCGACAGCGGCGTCGACCTCATGCTGGTCAAGCCGTTCCGCTTCGAGCGCGTCCTGTCCGTGCTCGGCGACGCCCTGCGGCTGCGACCAATCGTATAGCGCGCCTCGAAGTAAGGCGGCTGGCTGCCATCGACCTCGGCACCAACACCGTCCGCCTGCTCATCGTGGAGGCCTCCGGCGCCAAATGGCGCGGGCTGCACGCGGAGCAGCGCGTGACGCGGCTGGGAGAGGGGCAGGCGGGGACGGGCATGCTCCAGCCGGCCGCGATGCGGCGGACCGCGGAGGTCGTTGCCGCCTTCTGCCGTCGGGCGGAAGACCTGGGCGTCCACGATGTGCGCATCGTCGGCACCAGCGCTGTCCGCGAGGCGACCAACGGTGCCGAGTTTCTCGCCCAGGTCCATTCGTGGAGTGGCCGGCAGGTGCGGGTGATCTCGGGCGAGGAAGAAGCGCGGCTGACTCTCCTCGGCGTGACTCAAGGGCTGCCCGACCTGAAGGGCCATTTCCTTCTCTTCGATATCGGCGGCGGCAGCACCGAGTTCGTGCTTTCGCGCGCAGGGCGCGCGCCTCTGGCCGTGAGCGTAAAACTCGGAGTAGTCGAGCTCGCCGAGCGCTTCATGGACCAGGGCCCCGTCGATCACACGCGGCACGACGCGATGGCCGCCGAGGTCGGGGCCCGGCTCGCCGCCGGCCTCACCGAGCCGATCCTCCGCCACGGCGCGCCGACACTCGTGGGCAGCGCGGGCACAGTGACGACGCTGGCGGCCCTCGATCTCAACCTCGAGTCCTACGACGCGGCGCGAGTGCACGGCCACCGCCTCACGCGCGTGGTGGTGGCGGGGCTCTGCGCGCGCCTCGCGGCCCTCAGCCTGGCCGAGCGCGCCGCCCTGCCGTGCCTCGAGCCCGGCCGGGCCGACCTGATCGTCCCGGGCTCGGCGATCTGTCTCGCGGCCCTGGACAGGCTCGGCTTCGATGCCCTCATGGTCAGCGACCGGGGTCTCCGGGAGGGCATCCTGTATGAGATACTGGCTGAGCACTGAGAGGGGACATGGCGAACCGATCGGGGCAGTGGAGGGTCACGGATCTAGCAAACGTGCCGGCAAACTGGGGCCCTCGCTCCGCCCGGTGGGCGTGGCTCGAGCTGGTGCTGCCGCTCTTTGCCACGGCGGTCCTCCTGGTCTTCCACAAGCCCCAGTACATGCCGACGATCTTCGTCGAGAGCGCGACCTCGCCGGTGGCCTGGGTAGCGTGGGCACTCCTGGGCGCCATGGGCGGGGTGTTGGCCTTCTCGGGTCTGCTCGTGGTTTTCTTCCTTGTCTACTCGCCCGTCTACCTGGCCGGCAAGGCGCCCATGCTGGTGGGCAAGGGCGCCTGGACCGACCGTCGAGAGGTCCGCTTCTACGGGCTCTGCTTCGTGATTCTCTGCGTGCTGGTGGCGCTCCTCTTGTGGGATTGGCGCTGGTTCGTGTCCGCCTTCCTGCTGCTGACGGGCTTCGCGCCGACGTTCTGGCGGGCGCTGGTCTGAGCGCCCGGAGTTGACAGGCCGCGGCGCCCTGACTATCCTTGACGAACGGATATGGATGACATAGCGGTCTTGGTGCTCAACTATACGTACGAGCCGCTGCATTTCACCAGCGCCAGGCGTGCGGTGACGCTCCTGCTCGCCTGCAAAGCCGAGAGCGTCGAGTCGTCGCCGCGCGTGATCCGCTCGCCCTCACGCGCCTTCCCGCTGCCCGCGGTGATCCGACTTGCCGCCTACATCCGCAAGCCGTTCCTCGAGCGGGTCGCGTTCAACAAAAAGAACATCCTCCGCCGCGACGGGTACACCTGCCAGTATTGCAGCCGGCGCGGTGAGAAGCTGACCGTGGACCACGTCATGCCGCGCTCGCGGGGCGGGCAGACCACGTGGACCAACGTCGTCGCGGCCTGTCTCCGGTGCAATCTCTTCAAGGGAAACCGGACGGTGGAGGAGGCCCGCCTGCGGCTCATCCGCGAGCCGGTGCACCCGCAGTTCCTGTTCTCGGTGCACCTCATGCGGCACCCCCACGCCACGAGCTTCCTCGACTCGTGGCGGAAGTACCTCGTCGCGGTCCCGTCCTCCCCCTGAGCGCGTTGTTCAGGCTGTCCTCGGAGTTCTCGCCCGCGGGGGACCAGCCGCGCGCAATCGAGCGCCTGAGCGAGCTGCTCGCCGAGGGACGCCGGCACAGCGTCCTCCTCGGCATCACGGGCAGCGGCAAGACCTTCACGCTCGCCAACGTCATCGCGCAGCTGGGCCGGCCGGCGCTGGTCATCTCTCCGAACAAGACGCTGGCGGCGCAGCTCTACGGCGAGTTCAAGTCATTTTTCCCCGCCGGCGCCGTCGAGTTCTTCGTCTCCTACTACGACTACTACCAGCCGGAGGCCTACATCCCGCAGTCGGACACCTACATCGAGAAGGACGCGCTGGTGAACGACGACATCGACCGCATGCGCCACTCGGCGACGACGTCGCTCTTCGAGCGGCGGGACGTCGTGGTGGTCGCCTCGGTCTCGTGCATCTACGGCATCGGCGCCCCGGAGACCTACCAGGGCATGAATGTTGGACTGGAGGTCGGGCAGGTGATCGAGCGCGACGCGCTCATCCGGGGCCTGGTCGCCATCCAGTATGAGCGCAACGACGTCGACTTCCGCAGGGGGACGTTCCGGGTCCGCGGCGACGTCGTGGAGATCTTCCCGGCAGCCGCGGAGTCGGAGGCCCTCCGCGTCGAGTTGTGGGGAGACACGGTCGAAAAGCTATCGACCCTGGATCCGCTGCGGGGGGTGACGACGGGTTCTGCGTCGGTCGCGAGGATCTACCCCGCGAGCCACTACGTCACGCCGGCCGACCAGCTCGAGCGCGCGGTCGCGGGCATCATGGAGGAGCTGGGCGAGCGGCTGCGGTTCCTCAAGGGGCGCAACCGGCTGCTGGAGGCCCAGCGGCTCGAGCAGCGGACGCTCTTCGACATGGAGATGCTGCGGGAGATCGGCTACTGCCACGGCATCGAAAACTACTCTCGGCATCTGTCCGGGCGCAGGCCGGGGCAGAGCCCGCCGACCCTGATGGATTACCTTCCCAAGGACGCCCTCGTCATCATCGACGAATCCCATGTGACGGTGCCGCAGATACGCGGCATGTACCCGGGGGACCGGTCGCGCAAGGAGGCGCTCGTCGAGTACGGCTTCCGGCTGCCGTCGGCCTTCGACAACCGGCCGCTCAACTTCGACGAGTTCACGGCCATGGTGCCGCAGACGCTCTACGTGTCGGCGACACCGGGGCCGTACGAGCTCGGACGGGCGGGCGGGCGCCGGGCGGGACCGGGCACGCCGTGGGAGGGCGGGGCCGTGGCCGAGCAGATCATCCGGCCGACCGGGCTCATGGATCCCAAGATTACCGTGCGCCCGGCGGGCGTCCAGGTCGACGACCTCATGGCGGAGGTGCGCGCCCACGCGGAGGGCGGCGAGCGGGTGCTCATCACGACGCTGACGAAGCGCATGGCCGAGGACCTATGCGAGTACTACCAGCAGAACGGGCTCAGGGTGCGGTACCTGCACTCGGACATCGACACGCTGGACCGCGTGGCGGTGATCCGCGAGCTGCGAATGGGCAAGTTCGACGCCCTGATCGGCATCAACCTCCTTCGGGAGGGGCTCGATCTGCCCGAGGTCTCGCTCGTGGCGATCCTCGACGCCGACAAGGAGGGCTTCTTGCGCTCGGCGACTTCGCTCATCCAGACTGCCGGCAGGGCGGCCCGCCACGTCAACGGCGAGGTGATCATGTACGCGGACACGGTGACGGGCTCGATGCGGGAGGCGATCGCCGAGACGGAGAGGCGGAGGGTAGTCCAGGAGGTGTACAACAAGGAGCACGGCATCACGCCTGAGTCCGTCACGCGCGGAATGAAGGATCTCCTCGACAGCGTGCCGGAGCGCGACTACTACACGGTCGAGGTGCCCAAGGAGACCGAGCCCGTGTGGGAGAGTCCTGCGGCGCTCCGGGCGCACGTGGCCGAGCTCGAAGGGGCCATGAAGGAGGCCGCTCGGCGCCTCGACTTCGAGCGCGCCGCGGAGCTGCGCGACCGGATCAAGGCGCTCCGGAAGGCCGAGTTGGGCGTGCGCTGAGGGGCGCCCCACCCGCCATGCTCGTCAAGTGGACCCTGGTGTTCTTCGTGGCCCTCTCACTGGGCCTCGTTGTGCTATCGAAGGTCATTGCGTTCTTCAACCCGCCGCGCGCGGGACGCCCGCGTGCGCCCGTGCTGCGCCGGATCGATCGTATGCTGCGGTGGACCGTCCTCGTCCCCGCGGTCCTCGGGCTCGTCGTCCTCGCGGTGACGCTGTGGCTGGCCGCGTAGCGGCGGCCGACTTCGCGGCCAAGCTCGCCCAGCTGCCCGACCGGCCGGGCGTCTACCTCTACAAGGACGGCAAAGGGCAGATCGTCTACGTCGGCAAGGCCGCCTCGCTCCGAAGTCGCGTACGCTCCTACTTCCAGGCGTCGCGGGCGCGCGATGCGAAGACGGACGCGCTCGTCGGGCAGATCCGCGATCTCGAGTGCATCGTCACGGGCAACGAGCTCGAGGCGCTCATCCTGGAGTCCAATCTCGTCAAGAGGCACCGGCCGCGCTACAACATCATCCTCCGTGACGACAAGCACTACCCCTTCCTCAAGCTGACCACCAACGAAGAGTACCCGCGCCTCGTCGTCGCGCGGCGGGTGCAGCGGGACGGAGCGGCCTACTTCGGGCCCTTCTACCCGGCGACCGCGATGCGGGAGACGCTGAGACTCGTGCGCCAGCTCTTCCCGCTCCGGACCTGCAGGATCAAGATAGACGGCAAGAAGTCGCGCCCGTGCCTGCAGTACTACATCCACCGCTGCAACGCGCCGTGCACCAGCCTGGAGACCAAGGAGGGCTACGACCGCACCGTGCGCGAGGTCGAGCGCTTCCTGGCGGGGAAGAACGACGGCCTGGCGCAGGAGCTGACGGCGCAGATGGAAGCCGCGGCGGGGGAGGAAAAGTTCGAGCAGGCGGCGCGGCTGCGCGACCGTGTCCAGGCGCTCAACACGGTTCGCGAGCGGCAGAAGATCATCTCGACCGAGGACAGCGACCAGGACATCGTGGGTGTCGTCCGCCAGGGGCAGGACGCCTGCGTCCAGCTCTTCTTCGTGCGGCGCGGCAGGCTGCTCGGGCGCGAGTCCTTCTTCTTCGACCGGCTGTCGGGGTCGAGCGAGGGAGAGGTCCTCTCGGCCTTCCTGCGCCAGTTCTACGCGCGCGAGGTCGTGCCGCCGCCGGAGATCCTCCTCTCGGTGGACGTGCCCGAGGCCGAGCTGACCGGCGAGTGGCTGGCCGGGCGCCGCGGCGGCCGCGTGGAGCTCCTGGCGCCCCAGCGCGGGAGAAAGCGCGAGCTCGTGGCGATGGCGGAGGAGAACGGCGCGCTGGCGCTCCAGAGCCATCTCCTCTCGCGGGGCAACCGGACGCAGGCGGTGCTGGACGAGCTCCAGCGCGCGCTCGGCCTGCCGGAGCCGCCCCACCGCATCGAGGCCTTCGACGTCTCGACCTTCCAGGGCGGGGAGACCGTCGCCTCCATGGTGGTCTGGCAGGACGGGGACATGAAGAAGGACGACTACAAGCGCTACCGGATCCGGACGGTTACGGGGACCGACGATTTCGCCGCCATGCACGAGGCCGTGAGCCGGCGCTACGGGCGAGTCCTCGAGACTGATGGTGTCCTCCCCGACCTGATCCTGCTGGATGGCGGGCGGGGCCAGCTGGCAGCGGGGCTGAAGGCGCTGGAGGCCATCGGTCTCGACTACGTGCCCATGGTGTCGCTGGCCAAGCGGGCGGAGGAGGTCTACACGCCGGACCGGCTCGAGCCGCTCGTGCTGGACCTGACATCCCCCGCGCTCCACGCGCTCCAGAGGGTGCGCGACGAGGCCCACCGCTTCGCCGTGACCTACCACAAGAAGCTCCGCACCCGCCGGACCATCAGTTCGGTGCTGGATCAGATCCCCGGCGTGGGACCCGCGCTCAGGACCAGTCTGCTCAAGACCCTGGGTTCGGCCCGGGCGGTGCGCGGGGCCTCGGTTGCCCAGCTGGCGGCCGTGCCCAAGGTACGGCCGAAGCTCGCCCAGCGCATCCACGACTTCTTCCACCCGGCGCCTGCAGGGGAGGAACCATCCGGGGCCGAACCGGGTTAGACTATGCGACATCTCACGAAGGGGGGTGAATACATGAAGAAGATTCTGATAGCTCTGGCCCTGGTGTTGGCGACCGCCGGCGCGGCGTTCGCGAACCAGTGCCCACTGCTGGTCAAGCAGATCGAGGACGCGACCGCCGGAAAGACCGACGACGCGTCCAAGAAGGCGGTGGCCATGGCCGCCGAGGCCAAGGCGCTGCACGCCGCCGGCAAGCACGCCGAGTCGGTGCAGAAGGCCAAGGATGCCGCTGCGGAAATCAAGCTGGAGCTGAAAATGAAGCAGTAGGGTCTCGACCCCCGGGGGCTGACCGCCCGCCCCCGGGGACCTTTCTTGCGTCCCGCCTGCTAAGTGTGGGAAAATCAGCGCGAATATGGCCACCGACGACCGCGTAGAGCGTTATCCCTTCCGCGAGATCGAGTCGAAGTGGCAGCGGGTCTGGGAGGAGAGCGGTCAGTTCCGCGCCACCGAGGATCCCGCGCGGCCGAAGTACTACTGCCTCGAGATGTTCCCGTACCCGTCCGGACGCATCCACATGGGCCACGTGCGCGTGTACACGATCGGGGATCTCCTGGCCCGCTTCAAGTGGATGCGCGGCTACAACGTGCTCCATCCCATGGGGTGGGACGCCTTCGGGATGCCGGCCGAGAACGCCGCCATCGACAACGGCGTGCACCCCGCCGTGTGGACCCACGAGAACATCGCCAACATGAAGACGCAACTCCGGCGGCTCGGCATGTCCTACGACTGGGATCGCGAGCTCGCCACGTGCGACCCGTCCTACTACCGCTGGGAGCAGCTGGTTTTCATCCGCATGTTCGAGCGCGGCCTCGCGTACAAGCAGCGATCGAGGGTCAACTGGTGCCCGTCGTGCCAGACCGTCCTCGCCAACGAACAGGTCGAGAACGGGCGCTGCTGGCGGTGCGACTCCGAGGTCGTGCCCAAGGAGATCGAGGGCTGGTTTTTCAAGATCACCGACTATGCCGAGGAGCTCCTGGCCTGGTGCGACAGGCTGCCCGGCTGGCCCGAGCGGGTGTTGACCATGCAGAGGAACTGGATCGGGAAGAGCGAGGGCGCTGAGTTCGAACTTCCTGTGGCGGAGCGCCCGGACCTCCGCGTCACGATCTTCACCACGCGCCCCGACACGTCGTTCGGCATGACGTACGCGGTGCTGGCCCCGGAGCATCCGCTCGTGGACAAACTCGCGATGGATGAGCAGGAGCGCGCCCGGGTCACTGCCTTTCGGCAGGAGGTCGGCCGCGAATCCGAGATCGAGCGCATGGCGGCCGACCGCTCGAAGCGCGGTATCCGGCTCAACGCGCGCGCCGTCAATCCCTTCACGGGGAAGGAGATGCCGCTCTTCATCGCGGACTACGTGCTCATGGGCTACGGCACCGGCGCCATCATGGCCGTTCCGGGAGAGGACCAGCGCGACTGGGACTTCGCCAAGCAGAACGGGCTGGACATCATCGCCACCGTCAAGAGACCCGACGGGTGGCAGGAGACCCAGGCGTACCTCGGTGACGGCGTGAAGATCAACTCGGGCTTCCTCGACGGCTCTACCGTGGAGGAGGCCAAGCGCAAGGCCATCGACTGGCTCGTGTCCAAGGGCATCGGACGGTCGAAGATCAACTACCGACTGCGCGACTGGGGCATCAGCCGCCAGCGCTACTGGGGCGCGCCCATCCCCATCCTCTACTGCGAGACCTGCGGCATGGTGCCGGAGCGGGAGGAGAACCTGCCCGTGGTGCTGCCTCAGGACGTGCAGATCAGCGGCAAGGGCGGCTCGCCCCTGGCCGAAGTCGCCACGTTCGTGAACGCAACGTGCCCGAAATGCGGCGGTCGTGCCCGGCGAGACACCGACACCATGGACACGTTCGTCGAGTCCGCCTGGTATTTCATCCGCTACTGCTCGCCGCGGTACGAGCAGGGGATGTTCGAGCGGTCGGCGGCCGAGTACTGGATGCCGGTAAACCAGTACATCGGCGGCATCGAGCACGCGGTGCTGCACCTCCTGTACGCGCGCTTCTTCACCAAGGTGCTCCGCGACCTCGGGATGATCACGCTCGACGAGCCGTTCGCGGCCCACCTCTCGCAGGGCATGGTGATCAAGGACGGCGCGAAGATGTCGAAGTCCAAGGGCAACGTCGTGGACCCTGACGACATGATCCGGCGTTTCGGAGCGGACGCGACACGGCTCTTCACGCTGTTCGCGGCGCCGCCCGAGCGGGATCTGGAGTGGACGGAGAGCGGCGTCGAGGGCGCCTCACGCTTCCTGAACCGGCTCTGGCGCTTCGTCCGCGCCCACGCCGACGAGATCAAGGGCGCCGGGCGCGCGCCCGACGCGCTCTCGGAGTCGGGAAAGGTTTTCCGGCGCGTGATCCACGAGGCCGTCGCGCGCGTCACGGCCGACGTCGAGCGGGACTTTCACTTCAACACGGCGATCAGCGCCGTCATGGAGTTGGTCAATGCACTCCACGAGTTCGAGCGGGACTCGCTCGATCGCGTCGTCGGGGCCGAGCGCGCCGGCCTGCTGCGGGAGGCGGTGGAAACGGCGCTCCTGCTCTTAGGACCCGTGTGTCCGCACATGACCGAAGAGCTGTGGCAGGCGCTCGGGCACGGCGAGAGCCTCTTCCGTCAGGCTTGGCCAGCCGCGGACGCGGGCGCCCTCGTGCGCGAGCAGGTGACGGTGGTGGTCCAAGTGGACGGCAAGGTCCGCAGCCGACTGACCGTGGACGTCGCGGCTCCCGAGCAGGCCGTCCGAGAGCAGGCCCTCGCCGAGGACAAGGTCCGCCCCTGGATCGACGGCCGGGTGGTTGCCAAGGTCGTGGTCGTGCCCGGCCGCCTCGTTAATATCGTGACGCGGTCATGAGCCGGCGCCGCGCGATTCGCGCTCTGCTGTCTGCCGCGCTCCTGCTCGCCGCGGCCGCGGGGGGGTGTGGCTACTCGCTCAGGGGCAACCTGCCCGACCACCTCAAGACGGTGTCGGTGCCGGTGTTCAGGAACCGGACGACCGAGGCTGGGGCGGAGAGCACGATCACCTCGGCCGTGGTCAACGCGTTCACGAGCAGCGGCAGACTAAAGGTAGTTTCGCTCGACGACGCGGACTCGGTCCTCGACGGGGAGATTACGGGCTACCAGGTCCAGTCGCTCACGTATGACAGCAGGCTCAACCTCCGGTCCTACCGCCTGACGGTGACGCTGAACGTCCGCTTCCGCGACCTTCGCCGCACCGAGATGCTCTGGCAGCAGAACGGCCTCGTCGAGGAGGTCTCCTTCGACGTTGCCGGCCAGGTCTCGGACACGATCAGCCGCGAAGAGGGAGCCGTGAAGCAGGCGGCTCTTGAGATCGGCCGGAAGATCGTCGGTCACGCGGTCGACCGTTTCTAGTGCAGTACGCGGCCTGGCTCCAAGGGCTGACACGGGGGCAGGCGGCGCCCGTCGTGCTGCTCCACGGACCGGAGCCCTTCCTCATCGAAGAAGCTCTGGCCACGCTGACTCGCGCCGTCTGTCCTGATCCCGGGCTCTTGGTCATGTCCCGCGAGGTGCTCGAGGCTCGCGAGGCGGGGGCCGAGGGCATCGTGCGGGCTGCGGAGACGCTGCCGTGGGGAACGCCACGGCGGCTGGTCGTAGCTCGCGGCGTCGAGGGGCTCGGCCCGACGCAGGCCGAGCCGCTGGTCGAGTACCTGCGCGCCCCGAACCCGAGCACGGTCCTGGCCGTGACGGTGCCTCAACCGCTCGCGGGGTCCCACTGGCTCCTGAAGGCGGTGCCCGCCGGGGGAGCCGTCGAGATCCCCCAGCTCACCGGGCGCGCGCTCGCGGGCTGGCTGCGCGCCCGCGCCTCCGCCGACGGTTTAGAGCTCGAGGAGGAGGCGGCTCTGCTGCTCATCACCCTCGTTGGCGACGATCCTGCCGCCTTGGCCGGCGAAGCCGTGAAAGCCGCTCTCGCGGGCGGGCCCGAGAACCGGCGCGTCGGAGCGGTCGAGGTGCGCGCGGTGGTGGGCGAGCACCGCTCGCACGAAGTCTTCGAGCTGACGCGGGCCGTGGAGCGGCGGGACGCCGCCGCAGCGTTGTCTCTGCTCGAGCGCCTGCTGGGGGCCGGTGAGGAGCCGCTGCGCCTCCTCGCCATCCTTGCGGCGCAGGCGCGGCGAGCGACGCTGCTGGCGGCGGCGAGGCGCCTCGAGCGCTGCTGGCAGGCCGAGCGCCGGCTCAAGCTGGGCGGCGCGCCGCGTCCGGAGCTGGCGATTCTCGTCGCTGACCTGTGCGAGGCGTGAGCTCGGACGCCCTCGCGTGGGCGCTCGCCACCGTGGGGGTGCTGTCGCTTCACGCCGCCGCCGCAGTTCCGGCCGCGGCTTCATCTCTTACCGCCGGGGCCGCTTCTCTCGAAGTCCAGCTGCCGGCCGGAACGCCGCTCGCCGGCTACGGCGGTTTCCCGCGGCGCGCGTGGATCCCCGATTTCCTCGGGCGGTTCCCCAATACGTTCTGGTTCAACCGGTCCAGCGGCGTCCACGATCCGCTCCGCGTGCGTGCGCTGGCATTTGAGTCCGGCGGCCTCAGAGTTGTCTGGCTCTCCGTGGACCTGGTCGCCGTCGACCCGACCATGGTCGCGGAAGTGCGCGCGCGTCTCGCGGACCGGGGCGGCGAGCCGCCGATCCTCATCGTCTCGGCGTCGCACACGCACTCGGGACCAGGCGCCTACGCGGATTCGGCTTTCTGGGCTCTCGTCGCCGCCGATCGGGAATCCCCGGCGGTGCGGAAGGCCATTCTCGACGCCATGGAGAAGGCGGCGCGGGAGGCTCTACGGCGACGGGCTCCGGCGCTCTTGGCGTGGGGGAAGACCACGGTGACGGGCGTGGCCATGAGCCGCCTCGACCAGCCGCTCGATCCGGAACTCGGCCTCCTCAAGGTAATGGGCGCCGACGGCCGTCCGGTCGCCCTCGTATGGAACTACGCGGTCCACGGCACCGCGCTAGGCCGCGCGAACTCGCTCCTCTCGGGCGACCTTATGGCGGACGCATCGGCGAGACTCGAGAGGGAGACGGGGGCGCCGGTGCTCTTCGTCAACGGCGCGGCGGGAGATGTCAGCCCGAGGCAGCGGGGCTGGCCGGGCGTGGAAAGCGCCGGCGCGGCACTGGCCTCGGCCGCGCTGGCCGCGTGGCGAACACTGCCGCCCGGTCGCGACCTGACCCTCCACGCTGTCCGGAGCCAGGTGTCGCTGCCCGGCCCCGCACTCTCGGTGCGCAACTGCACAGGCCGCTGGGTGCCGGCGGCGCTCCTGCTCGGGCTTGACTGGACTCTGCCGTCGTCAGCCGGTCTCACGGCTGTGCGCATCGGGGGCACGGCGTGGGTGACGGTCCCCGGCGAGCTCCAGACGCGGCTCGGTCTCGACATCAAGACTGCCGGACGGCGGACCTTCGAGGAAACTTTCGTCGCCGGGTACAGCAACGACTATCTCGGGTATTTCCTCACGCGCCGGGATTACGCCCAGCCGAGCTACGTCGCCTGCGGCAGTCTATACGGCGAGAACGGCGGGGAGACCCTGCGGGACTCTGCGATTGAACTGCTCGACCGTTTGGCGAAGCAGGGGCCCCGCGGCTGATGGGGGGGCTAACTCGCGACCGAGCGGGCCAGGGCCGACTTCTTGCGGGCGGCGGTGTTGCGGTGGATGATGCCGCGGCTCACGGCCCGGTCGAGGATGCGGATGGCCTCGAGCACGGCCTCTTTCGCCTGCGGGGTCTTCTCGGTCACCGCCGCGCGCGCCGTCTTCACGGACGAGCGGATGGTGCTGCGCACCGCGCGGTTGCGCAGGCGTCGCTTCAGGTTCTGCTTGATCCGCTTTTTGGCGGAGCGGGTGTTGGCCACGGCGAACTTCCTCCCTTGGCAAAAACGCGCATGAAACGCGTGACGGCGTCCTGAATGCCTTGCGCGTTGAACGACAGTAGACGGTACCGTCCATGTCCGCGACTGTCAAGGGCAATGTCGCCGTGAGCGAAGCCCAGCGGGCGGTGCAGCACAGGGTTGTGCGGGCCGTGGGCGTCATCGGGGCCGCCACCCTCGGAAGCCGCGTGCTCGGCTTCGTGCGCGACATGGTCATGGCGCGGGCCTTCGGCGCGGGGCCGGTGACCGACGCCTTCTTCGTGGCCTTCCGCATCCCCAACCTGCTCCGCCGGCTTCTGGCCGAGGGGGCGCTGTCCACCGCCATCATCCCCGTCTTCACGGAATACCTGGAACGGGCCGGCCGAGCAGAGTTCGGCCGCATGGTCCGAGCGGTCACGGGTGTCGCCATGGTAGTCCTGTGCGTTGTCTCGGGCCTCGGCATGCTGCTCGCGCCGTGGATCGTACGGGTGATGACGCCGGGCTGGGCCGACGATCCCGAGCTGATCGGGCTGGCCGGGAGGCTGACGAGCCTGATGTTCCCGTACCTCCTGCTCGTGGGGCTTGCCGCACTGGCGATGGGAGCGCTCAATGCTCAGCACCGCTTCTTCACCGCGGCCTTCGGCCCGGCGGTGCTCAACGTCGCGATGATCCTCTCGGTGCTCGTCCTGGCGGGCAGGATGTCGCCGCCGGTCTTCGCCCTGGCAGTGGGTGTCCTCGTCGGCGGCGCTGGCCAGCTGCTCGTCCAGCTGCCTGAGCTGGCGCGGCTGGGAGTCCCGCTCCGTCCCTCGGTCGAGTGGTCGCATCCCGCCGTCAGGTTGATTGCCGGCAGGCTCTGGCCCGCGGTCTTCGCGCTGGCTGCGGTCCAGGTGACGGTGCTCGTGAACACGCTCCTGGCCTCGTTGCTGCCCGAGGGCACCGTGTCCTATCTCTATTACGCCGACCGCGTGATGGAATTCCCCCTCGGAGTATTCGGCGTCGCCCTTGCGACGGCGGCCCTGCCCAGCATGTCGGGCCAGGCCACGCGGGGAGAGCATCGCGCGCTGACCGACATGCTCGGCTTCTCGCTCCGGCTTTCGGTATTCGTCGCGCTGCCCGCGGCTGTCGGCCTGATCGCGCTCGGCCATCCGATCGTCAGGCTGCTCTTCGAGCGCGGTGAGTTCACGCCTTCTGACGCGGTCGCGACGACCCAGGCCCTGGCTGGCTACGCGGTCGGCCTGCCCGCGTTCTCCGCCACGCGGATCGCTGCGCAGACCTTTTATGCGCTGGGCGACACGCGGACGCCCGTCTGGGCCGGGCTCGCATCCGTCGCCGCCAACGTCGTCCTTGCGCTCGTCCTCATGTGGCCGCTCCAGCACGCGGGGCTCGCGCTGGCTACCTCGCTGTCGGCCTACGTCAACCTGCTGCTGCTCTGCTGGCTCCTGCGCCGGCGGCTCGGGCCGATCGGGGGCCGGCAGATGGCGGGTTCGCTGCTGCGCACGGGCGGCGCGTCGGCCGCGCTCCTCCTCTGGTGCGTCTGGGCCGGCGCGCGGCTGGGCGCGGGGTGGGCCGGCGCCGCGTGGACGGCGGGCGCGCTTGCCGCGGGTATGCTCGTCTACCTGCTTGCGGCCGCGGCGCTCCGGGCGCCTGAGCTCGGCGTTCTCTACGGCATGCTGCGGCGGCGCGGGCAAACCTTGCCGGGGGCGGGGAGCGGGTGATAGACTTCGTCATGCTTTTGCGGTGGGTCGGGTTCGCCCCGGTCACGGCCTCGGCAGTACGGAAGGGCCGGTACCGGGGCGTCGCTGTGTCCGGGCCCCGGAGAGCCTGATGGACGTGGTCCGCGAGTTTTTCGCCGCCCTGCAGACGGAGCGGGGCGCCTCACCCCACACGCTCGCCGCCTACCGCCGCGACCTCGCCGGGTTCACCGCGTTCCTCGGTCGGCGCCGGCGCTCAGTGGCGACGGCGCGCGTGGACGACCTCAGCGACTATCTCGAGGACTTGAGGCGCCGCGGGCTCGGGGCTCGGACCGCGGCGCGGCATCTCTCCGCCGTCCGCGGCTTCTATCGCTTTCTCCTGGCCTCGGGTGAGATCCGGCGGGACCCGACCGAGCACCTCGAATCGCCGCGCCCGCCGCGCAGGCTGCCGCGCACGCTCTCGATCGAAGACGCGGGGGCTCTCGTCGAGTCGCCGGATCTCTCTGCCCCGGAGGGCCTTCGGGACCGCGCCATGCTCGAGCTGCTCTACGCCTCAGGGCTGCGGGCCTCGGAGTGCCTGACGCTCAGGCTCGAGGACTGGAACGTCACGGCGGGGTACGTCACGGCCACCGGCAAGGGCAGCCGCCAGCGCCTCGTGCCGGTCGGCGCCCAGGCGCTCCGGTGGGTGGAGCGCTACGTGTCCACGTCCCGCCCAGGCATCGTCAGGCGGAGCGACCCAGGGACCCTCTTTCTCAACCGCTACGGCCATCCGCTGTCGCGGCAGTCCCTCTGGTCCGTCATCAAGCGCGCGGCGAGGCGGGCGGGGCTGCGGAGCGCGGTTTCCCCGCACACCCTGCGCCATTCCTTCGCGAGCCATCTGCTGGAGCGCGGCGCCGACCTGCGCTCGGTCCAGGCGATGCTCGGTCACGCCGACATCGCGACGACGCAGATCTACACCCACCTGCCATCCTCCGCCGTCCGGGCGATGTACCGGAAGTTCCACCCCCGCGCGATCAGCAAGGCGAGCTAGGACATGGCCAGGCACGGACACGCGTACCCACAGGTCGAGCCGCGCGCGGCCGATCTCATGGATCGGCGGGTGGCGAAGGTGCCGGGCTCCACGAGCGTGCGGAAGGCGCTCGATGTAGCGCGGGCCGCGGGCGCCCAGGTGGTGACGGACCTCCGCGCGGCGGCGCGCCGGGAGGACCTCGAACGCGCGGAGTCATGGGGCTTCGGGAGATGGCGCTGGCTCGACATCGCCCATGTCGGCCTGCCCTCGGTGACGGCCGGAACGGGGGAGATCGCCGTGAGGCGGCTGCTTCAGGGCGGCGCCCCCGCCGTCCTCGTACTCGAAGGTCGGCGGGCCGTGGGCATCGTCGAGCCATCGCCCCGTCCGGCGACGTCCGCCAATTGGACAGTCGCGAAACTCGAGCGCCTCCAGGGCGGAGACGGAGAGGCGAGACTCTGGCTGCTGCGCACCGCGAGCAAGCTCGCCGAGGCGCAAGGGCGGGCGGTCTTTGCCGTCGGCGGCTTCGTCCGGGACCTCCTCCTCGTTCGCGCGCCAGCGCGTGTGCCCGACCTCGACCTCGTCGTGGAAGGTGACGGCATCGCCTTCGGGCGGAGGCTCGCGGAGGAGACGGGCGGTCACCTGGTGGTCCACGCCGCCTTCGGCACGGCGTCCCTCGAAGGCGGTACGACACCCGATGGCACTCGAATCGGGCGCGTGGATATCGCCTCCTCGCGTCGCGAGCGTTATGGCATGCCGGGCGCCCTGCCGGACGTGAGCCCGGCTTCGATCGACGAAGACCTTGGACGGCGCGACTTTTCGGTCAATGCGATGTCCGTCGCGCTGGCGCCATCCGCGTGGGGCCGCCTGCTCGATCCCTTCGGCGGCCAGCGCGACCTGGCCGCGAGGCGCCTCCGGGTCCTGCACCCGCTGTCCTTCGTCGAGGATCCGACGCGGATCTTCAGAGGCGCTCGGTATGCGGCGCGACTCGGGCTCAAGCCGGATGCGTGCTTCAGCAGAGCGCTCGCGCTGGCGTGGAGGGCGGGCGAGTATCCGGCCCTCTCCGGACAACGGCTCCACGCGGAGCTGGACTTGGTGATGGACGAGCCGGACCCCTGGAGCGTACTCGGCCTGCTGCTCGGCTGGGGAGCCTTGAGAATCTGGGATCCCGGCTTTCGCATGACCCGCCAGAGCCGCGGGCGCCTCAGTACCGCGCGAAGCCTCGCCGCCTGGGCCCACGGCGCGGGCGTCGCTGTCGAGGCGGGGGGGTTGGCCCTCGTGGCGCTGCTCTTCGATCAGCCGCAGGCCACGGCGGAGCGGTGCCTGCGGAGGCTCGCCCTGGCGGGCGTCGACGCCGCGCGGCTCGACCCCGCGACCGCGCGCTCCCTGGCGCGGCGTGTCGGGGCGCAGGTCCAGCGGCGGCCGAGCCAGGTCGCCGAGATGCTCCGGCCCGCGCCGGAGGCGGCCCTGCTCGGAGCGTGGCTCTGCGGCGGCCGCAGGGCGCGCGGCAGGATCGAGTGGTTCCTGGGGCAGGGGCGCGGCACGCGCCCGCTGTCGTCGGGCGACGACGTCGTCGCGGCGGGCGTGCCGCGCGGGCCGCGGGTGGCGCGGGTGCTCGCCCTACTGCGCGACTTGAGACTCGACGGGCGCGTGCGGACGAAGGACGATGAGCGCGCGGCCGTCGCCGATTGGATCGAGGCGCTGACGAGGAAAGGAGAGTCCCGGTGACCCCGAAATTCATCTTCGTGACGGGTGGCGTCGTGTCGTCCCTGGGCAAAGGGCTGGCGGCCGCCTCCATCGGCTCGCTGCTCGAGGCCCGCGGCTTCCGCGTGACGCTGCTCAAGATGGACCCGTACATCAACGTGGACGCGGGCACCATGAGCCCCTACCAGCACGGCGAGGTCTACGTCACCGACGACGGCGGCGAGACCGACCTCGACCTCGGGCACTACGAGCGCTTCACCTCCGCCCAGACGACGCGCGACAACAACATCACCACGGGCAAGGTGTACGGCACGGTCATCGAGAAGGAGCGGCGCGGGGACTACCTGGGCCGCACCGTGCAGGTCATCCCGCACATCACCGACCAGATCAAGGCCTCGATACGCAAGGTCGCATCCGGCGTGGACGTGCTCATCGTGGAGATCGGCGGCACGGTGGGCGACATCGAGGGGCTGCCGTTCCTCGAAGCGGTCCGGCAGTTCAAGAAGGACGTTGGCAAGGACAACGTCATCTACGTTCACCTGACCCTCGTGCCCTTCATCCAGGCCGCGGGCGAGCTCAAGACCAAGGCGACGCAGCACTCGGTCAAGGAGCTGCGCGCGATCGGGATCCAGCCCGACGTGTTGCTGTGCCGGACCGACAAGGAGCACCTGCTCACGCCCGCCATCAAGTCGAAGATCGCGCTCTTCTGCGACGTGGAGGAGGAAGCCGTCGTCGCCGCGCGCGATGTGGACACGATCTACGAGGTGCCGCTGGCCTTTCACGAGCAGGGGCTCGACGAGAGCATCTGCAGGCTCCTCGGCCTCCCCCAGCGGCCCGCCGATCTCTCGCGCTGGGAGGAGATCGTCCGTCGCGTCAAGGCGCCCCGCGGCCGGGTGCGGATCGGGATCGTCGGCAAGTACATCGAGGTCAAGGATTCGTACAAGAGCCTGTACGAGGCGCTGGCGCACGGCGGGATCGCCCACGAGGTGGCGGTGGACGTGGCCTGGGTCGACGCCGAGCGCCTCGAGCGCGAAGGGCTGGCCGGCCACGTCGAGGGGCTCGACGGCATCCTGGTGCCGGGCGGCTTCGGCGACCGCGGCATCGAGGGGAAGATTCAGGCGATCCGTTACGCGCGGGAGCGCAAGGTGCCGTACTTCGGGATTTGCCTCGGCATGCAGTGCGCCGTGATCGAATACGCGCGGCACGTGTGCGGCCTCGAGGGCGCCAACTCGACCGAGTTCGACCCCAAGCCCGCGCACAACGTCATCGACCTCCTGCCCGAGCAGCGCAATATCACGGACAAGGGTGGCACGATGCGTCTCGGCCTCTACCCGGTGGTCCTGGCAGAAGGCACGGCGGCCTCGCGGGCCTACGGGCAGGGGGCGATCCAGGAGCGCCACCGCCACCGCTACGAGGTCAACAACGACTACCTGACGACACTCGAGGCGGGCGGGCTCCGCATCTCCGGGATCTGGGCCGAGAAGCAGCTGGTTGAGATCGTCGAGCTGCCCGGCCATCCGTGGTTCGTCGCGGGGCAGTTCCACCCGGAGTTCCGCTCCAAGCCGTGGGCGCCGCACCCGCTCTTCGCGGCGTTCATCCGCGCCGCCATGGACCACCAGGCCGCGACATGACGGCGGAGCCGCGCACGCGGCCGGTGCGGGTGGCTGGCGGCGTCGTCATCGGCGGCGGCGCCCCGCTGGCGCTCATCGGCGGCCCGTGCGCCATCGAGGACGAGCGCCACGCCCTGATGATGGCCGAGCGCCTCCGGCGCATCACGGACGACGCCAAGGTGCCCTTCATCTACAAGTCCTCTTACGACAAGGCCAACCGCTCGTCGGTCCACTCCTATCGGGGGCCGGGGCTGAAGGAGGGCCTGCGGATACTCGGGCGCGTCAAAGAGGCGATCGGGCTGCCCGTGCTCTCGGACGTCCACGACGTCTCGGAAGTCGGTCCGGCCGCCGAGGTGCTCGACGTGCTCCAGGTGCCGGCCTTCCTCTGCCGCCAGACGGACCTGCTCCTCGCCTGCGGCGGCACGCGCAAGCCGGTGAACGTGAAGAAGGGACAGTTCCTGGCGCCGCGGGACATGGGCAATGTCGTGGAGAAGATCCGATCGACGGGCAACGAGGCCGTCCTGCTCACGGAGCGGGGCGCCTCCTTCGGCTACAACAACCTCGTGGTCGACTTCCGCGGGCTTCCGATCATGCGCGGCTTCGGCTGCCCCGTGATCTTCGATGCGACGCACTCGGTTCAGCTCCCCGGCGGAGCGGGAGATCGCTCCGGCGGCGAGCGGCAATACGTTCAGGCGCTGGCGCGGGCTGCCGTAGCCGTCGGGGTGGATGCCCTCTTCATGGAGATCCACGAGGACCCTGACCGGACGATGCCCGACGGCCGCCTGCTCTCCGACGGGCCGAACATGCTGCGGCTCGACGACCTGCCGCGGCTGCTCGAGGAAATCGGAGCCATCGTATCCGGCCTCACCACCGTATCCAGGCTAAGAGGTCCGGCGCGGTGACGGATCGCGAGCGGTTGCTCGCCATGGCCGATCGGGTGCTGCGCCTCGAAGCCGAGAGCATCGGAGGGCTCCGGAGCCGTCTCGATGATCGTTTCGTGCGGGCGGTCGAGCTGATGCACGGCTGCCGCGGCCGGGTGATCGTGACGGGGATGGGCAAGTCGGGGCTGATCGGAAGGAAGATCGCTTCCACGCTTGCCAGCACGGGGACACCCGCGTATTTCCTCCATCCGGCCGAGGGCGTCCACGGCGACATCGGCATGGTGGCAAGAGACGACCTGATCCTGGCCCTGTCCAACTCCGGTGAGACCGACGAGGTCCTGGCCGTGCTGCCCGCCATCAAGCGGCTCGGCGTGCCGCTCATCCTCCTCACGGGAAGCCCCGCTTCGACGCTGGCGCGGCAGGCGGACGTGATCCTGGACGTGGGCGTCGCCGAGGAAGCCTGCCCGATGAATCTCGCGCCCACGTCGAGTACGACGGCGGCGCTCGCCATGGGCGATGCTCTCGCCATGGCGCTCCTAGACTTAAAAGGGCTGGGCCCGGAGGACTACGCCGCGCTTCACCCGCGAGGGGCGCTCGGCTGGCAGTCGCTCTTCCGGGTGCGGGATCTTATGCACACGGGCGATGCCCTGCCGGTGGTCAGCGAGACGGCGACGATGAAGGAAGCGATCGAGGAGATGGGCGCCAAGCGGCTCGGCATGACGACCGTGGTGGACGGGGCCGGGCGCCTGGCGGGGATCATCACCGACGGCGACTTGAGACGCCAGCAACTGGCGCATGGGGCGCTTCTCGACCGGCGGGCGGGGGATTGCATGACCGCCAACCCGAAGCGGATAGGCGCCGACGAGCTCGCCGCCCGGGCGCTGGCGCTCATGGAGGGCGTGATCACGAGCCTTGTCATCACGGACGAAAGCGGCCGCCCCGCCGGCGTCATCCACATCCACGATATCCTCCGCGCCAAGATCGTGTGAAGACGAAGACTCCGTCCAGAGCCGCGAGGATCCGCCTGCTGGTCCTCGACGTGGACGGCGTCCTCACCGACGGCGTGCTGGTCTACGGCGCCTCGGGCGAAGAGACCAAGCGCTTCCATGTCAGGGACGGGCTTGCCATACAGGTCGCGCGGCGCGCGGGTGTCGAGATCGCGGTCGTCTCGGGGCGGGCCTCGGCGGCGGTGACCCGCCGGATGAGCGAGCTTGGAGTCGTCGAGGTGCACCAAGGAGTCGCAGACAAGGAATCCTTGCTGCGCGGTCTCCTGGCGCGGCTCGGCGTGAAGGCGGCTGAGACCGCCGTTATGGGCGACGACCTGGTCGACTTACCCGTCATGCGCATCGCCGGACTTGCCATGGCTCCGGCGGACGCGGTACCAGAGGTGCGGCGAGCTTCGGGCTGGGTCTCCCGGTCGGCCGCTGGGCATGGCGCCGTGAGAGAAGCCGTCGAGTTCCTGCTCCGATCCCGCAAGGCCTGGCCGCCCCGCACGTAGGCCTCAAAGCGCGGCGCTGCCGGGCTTTGTTGTTTGCCTGGCCTGTGGTGGTGTGCTACCGTGGTACCGAAATTGCATATGGACCGTGCAGCCACCGGAATCGCTCTAGGAGTCATCCTCTTCGTGACGGTCGTGATCGGTGTCCTGATCGTCAAGGGACATCGCGCCTCGGCCCCCCGGCAAGAAGCCGTGTCCTCGCAAGCCGACCAGGAGATCAAGGAGATCCACATCCAGGAGGACGCCAAGGGCGGGAGCTATCGCTGGAGCCTCGACGCTGAGCAGGCGGAGTCCTATCCGGGGACCGGTAAGACCGTTCTCCGAAAGGTGACGATCGGGGTTGACGAGCCCGGCAGGCGCTGGAAGGTGACGAGCGACGAGGGCGACCTCCTCCAGGACACCCGGGACGTCGAGCTGCGCGGCAAAGTCGTGCTGGTGTCCAGCGAGGGGCTGCGCGTGGAGACGACGGTGCTGCGTTGGAACAACGCCGAGGGAAGGGCGTGGACGGACCAGCCGGTGACCATCTATAAGGGCGGAGGCGTGGTCAAGGGCACCGGACTCGAAGTCCGGCCCTCCGAAGAGATCACGCTCGTCCACGGGCGTGTCACGGCGACCTTCGGCGGGACCAAGGCGACAGCGGCTCCGGCTCCCGTCAGGAAGGGCAAATCGTGAAGTTGACCATTGCGGCGCCCGCGCTCGGCGTTGCTCTCCTGCCCGCGGTCGGCGTAGCCCTTCTGCCCGCGGTCGGCGTAGCCCTCATGATAGTCTTCGTGTTCACTGGAATAGCGGCGGCCCAGCAGCAGGGCGCTGTCAAGCCGCGCCCCGCGGCCTCGGGCCCGACGTTGACCCCGCCCGCGGCGCCGGCTGCCGAAGGCAAGAATGGGCCGGTGATCGTAGACTCCGACAGCCTCGAGAGCATGCAGAAGGAAGGGCTCTCCGTCTTCAAGGGCAACGTCGTGGCCAAGCAGAACAACTCGGTCCAGTACGCCGACCGGATGGAAGTGTACACGGACTCCCAGACGGACCGCATCGAGCGCGTGGTGTCTACCGGCAATGTGCGGATCATCACCCGCGACTGCCGCATGGGAACTGCCAGCCGCACCGAGTACTACGAGGCCGAGCAGCGTGTGGTCCTCATCGGCAACGCGCGGGTGTGGCAGGGGGCCGACATAGTTACGGGCGAGCGGATCACCCTCTACCTCGCCGAGGACCGGAGCCTGGTCGAGGGAGGGAAGCAGGAGCGCGTCAAGGCCATCTTCTACCAGGACCGCCAGAAAACCGAGATTAAGATGGGTCCGAATGGGCCCATATGTCCCTGATATGGAAGGCCTGATAGCCCAGGGCTTGAGAAAGAGGTTTAGGAACCGGCTCGTCGTGGACCGGGTCAGCCTCGACATCCAACGGGGCGAAGTCGTGGGGCTCCTCGGGCCCAACGGCGCCGGCAAGACGACGTCCTTCTACATGATCGTCGGGCTGCTCCGGGCCGACGGCGGCCGGATCTATCTCGAAGGGCGCGAAGTGACGGACCTGCCGATGTACAAGCGCTGCCGGCTGGGCATGGGCTACCTGCCTCAGGAATCGTCCGTGTTCCGCAAGCTGACCGTCGAAGAGAACCTGCTGGCCATTCTCGAGACCCTCGACCTCTCCCACGACGAGCGCCAGGCCAGGCTCCAGGTTCTCTTGGCCGAGCTGGATCTGACCCACCTCGCGCGGCACAAGGCCTACACGCTCTCGGGCGGCGAGCGGCGGCGCCTCGAGATCACGCGCGCGCTCGTCACGAACCCGCGGTACCTGCTCCTCGACGAGCCGTTCACCGGCGTCGACCCGATCGCCATCGGCGACATCCAGGAGATAGTCGGCCGGCTCAAGGACCGCGGCATCGGGGTCCTGATCACCGACCACAATGTCCGGGAGACGCTCGCGATCACCGACCGCGCGTACATCCTGCACGACGGCAAGATCCTGGCCTCCGGCACGGCCAGCGAGCTGGCGAACAACCCCAAGGCACGCGAGATCTACCTCGGCGAGAATTTCTCGCTCTGATGCGTCCCGCCCGAACCGTCTGACCCATGCGCCTGTCCCTTCGCCAGACCCAGCGGGTCGTCATGACCCCGCTCCTCCAGCAGGCGATCCAGCTGCTGCAGCTCTCCACGCTCGAGCTCGAGCAGGTCGTGCGCAAAGAGCTCGAGGAGAACCCGCTCCTGGAGGAGCTGCCGGAGGAGACGCAGGACGTGGACGCGGATGCGCAGGCCCCGAGCGAGCCCGGAGCGCCGGAGATGGAGGCCGCCCCCGCGCCCGTCGAGCCCGTGTCCAAGGAGACCAGCTCCGTGGACGGCGAGCGGGCCGACGAGCTGCCCTTCGACCTGACACAGGCCGTCTTCGACGAGCCCGAAGAGCGGACGCCCGTGTCCACGGAGGAGCGGGAGGACCTGCCGTTCGAGAACCTGGGACGCACGGGCACCTCTCTCGACGAGCACCTGAACGAGCAGCTGCGCTGGGCGTCCGACGATCAGCGGACCGTCGCCATCGGCGAGGCCATCATCGGCAACATCGACGACGACGGCTACCTCCGGGCGGGCGTGGACGAGATCGCCCTCGGCATGGGCGCCTCCATCGAAGAGGTGGAGCAGGCCCTCCGGTTGGTGCAGGGGTTCGACCCGACGGGCGTGGGCGCCCGCAGCGTGCACGAGTGCCTGCTCCTCCAGCTGACGGCCGACTCCGAGCCCGACCCCGTGTCCGTCGAAATCGTCGAGAAGCACTTCGAGGACCTCGAGCGGCGCCGCTACACGGAGATCGCGCGAGCGCTCAAGCTGCCGCTCGACCGCGTCATGGAGTCGGTGGAGGAGATCCGGGCGCTCGAGCCCAAGCCCGGCCGCCGCTTCGCGGTCTCCGACCAGCGCTACATCGCCCCCGACGTCTCGATCCACAAGGTGGGCGAGGATTACGTCGTCGTGCTCAACGAGGAAGGCATCCCGCGCCTCCGGGTCAACGCGCTGTACCGCTCGCTTCTTCGCCGCTCCGATGGCGACGCCAAGCAATATGTGGAGCAAAAGATCCGGTCGGCCGTGTGGCTCATCAAGAGCGTCGAGCAGCGCCAGCGGACGCTTCGGAAGGTGACCCAGAGCCTCGTCAAGTTCCAGCGCGGCTTCCTCGACAGGGGCGTCGCCCACCTGCGGCCGCTCGCGCTGCGCGACGTGGGCGAGGACATCGGGATGCACGAGTCTACCATCAGCCGCGTCACCACGAACAAGTACGTCGAGACGCCGCAGGGGCTGTTCGAGCTGAAGTACTTCTTCCACAGCGGGATCGCCTCGGACAGCGGCGAGATGGTCTCCTCCGTCTCGATCAAGAAGAAGATCCGCGACATGGTCGCTGCGGAGGACTCGGGCAAGCCGCTCTCCGACCAGGAGGTCGCCCAGGTGCTCCGGGGGCAGGGCTTGAATATCGCCCGACGGACCGTCGCCAAGTACCGGGAGGAGCTGGGCATCATGCCCTCCCACCAGCGGCGGCTCGCGCCCAAGAAGCGGTGACCGCGGTGAGCGCACCCGAGCCCGCGGCCGTTCCGGCGCTACGGTTCGTGATCATCACCGGCATGTCGGGCGCGGGCCGGAGCTTCGCGATCAAGTGCCTCGAGGACCTCGGCTACTTCTGCGTGGACAACCTGCCGACGACCCTGATCCCGACCTTCGCGGAGCTCTGCGCACATTCGAGCCGCGACATGCGCCTGATCGCCCTCGGGGTGGACATCCGGGAGGGCGAGTACCTCGCCCACCTGATGGAGACGCTCGCCGAGCTCCGCGCCCAGGGGCACAAGCCCGAGGTGCTCTTTCTCGAGGCGGCGGAGGAGACCCTGGTGCGGCGCTACCAGGAGACGCGCCGCCGCCACCCCTTGGCCGCCGACGGGAGCGTCCTCGAGGGCATCCGCGCCGAGCGCCGGGCGCTCGCCAACCTGCGCGAGAGCGCGGACCAGATCATCGACACCACGGGCCTCTCGGTCCACCAGCTCAAGGAGCGCTTGGTCGAGGGCTACGGGCCCCAGGGGTCGCGTGACGCGCTGACGGTCTCGCTCATGTCCTTCGGCTTCAAGCACGGGGCGCCCTACGACGCCGACCTCGTCTTCGACGTCCGCTTTCTGCCGAACCCGCACTTCGTGGAGGGCCTCAAGCGCCTCGACGGCCGCGACTCCCCCGTGGAAGAGTTCGTCATGTCGTTCGAGGAGAGCCACCAGCTGCTGGCGAAAATCGAAGACCTCTTGCGCTTCCTCCTGCCGCTCTACCGCCGGGAGGGCAAGGCCTACCTGACGGTCGCCCTGGGGTGCACCGGAGGCCGCCACCGCTCGGTGACCCTCGTGGAGCTGCTTCGGCGCTCCCTCGAGGGCGCGGGCCTGGCGCCCGTGGTGCGGCACCGGGACATCGACCGTGAGTGAGGGCCTTCGCTTCCTCTTCGGGGTCCACAACCACCAGCCCGCCGGAAACTTCGACTCGGTCATCCTGGACGCCGCGCGGTCGGCGTACCACCCGTTCCTCGAAGCCGCGCGCGCCGTCCCCGGGGTCGTCCTGACCGTGCACTGCTCGGGAGGCCTCCTAGCCTTCCTCCGCGAGCGGGCACGGCCGACCTTCGACCTCCTGGGCCGGCTCGCGGCCGATGGCTGCATCGAGCTTCTGACGGGCGGCTTCTACGAGCCCATCCTGTCCATGCTCCCGGACGCGGACAAGGTGGGCCAGATCCAGGCGCTGAGCGAGTTCCTGCGCGCGAATTTCGGTGTGAAGCCCCGCGGCATGTGGCTGGCCGAGAGGGTTTGGGAGCCGCACATGCCCAAGGCCCTCAGGCGGGCGGGCGTCGAGTTCGTGGTCCTGGACGACGCGCACTTCGCCTTGGCCGGCCTCGAGCCCGAGTCGCTGGGCGGTTACTATCTGACGGAGGAGCAAGGCGCGACGCTCGCCGTCTTCCCCATCAGCCAGCGGCTGCGCTACCTCGTGCCCTTTGCCGAGCCGGCGGAGACCATCCGGTATCTCGGAGAGCGGCGGGGCTCGGGAGCGGTGACGCTCTTCGACGACGGCGAGAAGTTCGGCGTGTGGCCCGGCACCCACCGCCTGGTCTACGACGAGGGGTGGCTCGCGCGCTTCTTCGCGGCACTCACCGAAGCGCCGGGCATCACGCTCTCCACTTTCTCGGCCTGTCTCGACGCGGCGCCGGCGGCCGGACGCGTGTACCTGCCCACGGCCTCCTACGCCGAGATGGGCGAGTGGGCGCTGCCCGCCCTTCGCGGCGAGGAGCTCGAGGAGGCGCGCGGGCGGCTTCTGGCGCTGCCCGACGGCGGGCGCCTGGCGCGGCTCCTCCGGGGCGGCTTCTGGCGCAATTTCCTCGTGAAGTATCCGGAGACGGGAGACGCGTACCGGCGCATGTTGCGCCTCTCGGAGCGGCTCCACGACGCGCTGGCGCGGCGCCCGGACGACCCGCGGCTTGTCGCCGCGCGCGAAGACCTGTGGCGCGGCCAGGGCAACGACGCGTACTGGCACGGCGTCTTCGGCGGCTGCTACCTGCCGCATCTCCGGCGCGCCGTTGGGAGCGCGCTCCTGGCCGCTGAGCGGCGGCTCGACGATGCGCTAGGCGCTCCGGCGCTCTCCTGCGCGCGCGACGACGTGGACGGCGACGGTCGCGCCGAGCTCAGGGTTCGCACGTCCGAGCTGGCCGTGACGCTGCGCCCGGAGGCGGGCGGCACGGTGACGGAGCTCGCCTTCCGCCCGCGCGATCTCGATATAGCCGGGGTGTTCACCCGACGTCGCGAGATGTATCACGGCCGCGTCAAGGAGAGCGCGGCGTCGGCCGGCGGCGAGGTCACGACCATCCACGCGGCTCCGGGATCCAAGGAAGAGGGCTTAGCAGACCTGCTCGACTACGACCCGTTCCGGCGCGCGTCGCTTCTCGATGGAGTCTTCGGTCCCGGGGCGCCTCCCGATCCGCTTGCCCCCTGGGCGGTGGCGCGGGCCGCGATGGGCGAGAGGCCGATGCCGAGCGAGATCGTCGAGCGGAGCGGCGAGGTCGAGATCGCGCTCGGCCCGACGGCCCTCGACAGCCTGCCGCTCGCCGTCGAGAAGCGGATACGAATCGGGGCGGAAGGCGCCGGGCTCCGCGCCCGCTACAGCCTCACGTGGCGCGGCGACGAGGCGTTCGAGGGCACGTGGGCCGTACAGCTCAATCTCGCGCTGACGGCGGGCGACGCCCCGGGGCGGTACTACCGGCTCCCGGGCTCGCCCTCTCTGGGCTCGCGCGGCTCACTCGCCCGCGCGGCGAGTCTCACCCTGGTAGACGAGTGGATCGGCTGCGAGGTCGAGATCGCATGGAGCGGCACGGGCGGCGTCGGCTGGGCCCCGATCGAGACGGTGTCGCTTTCCGAAGCCGGATTCGAGCGGATCTATCAGGGCTCGGCCGTCCTTGTCAGCTGGCCATTGGCGCTGGCGCCCGGGGGGTCGTGGGAGGGCGAGCTTCGCATCGTCCCGCGCTCGATCCCACGGTCCGACTAAACGCAGTCTCCGGCTGAGCGCGGTTCAGGCTGAGCGCGCTGCCCGACTGCGCGCCCTCTATGATGCGGCGCGCGGGCATTTCCCTTGAGGCGCGTGACCGCCCATGCTACTCTGCCGCAAGCGCGTCCTGAGATGGCGCGCGCCGCATCCACTGGACGACGGGGACACGACAAGGAGGAAGACGATGGCGCGTGAGGAGTACCTGTTCACTTCGGAGTCGGTGACCGAGGGGCATCCGGACAAGATCGCAGACCAGATCTCCGACGCCGTCCTGGACGCTATCCTGGCCCAGGACCCGACGGGGCGCGTGGCGTGCGAGACGCTCCTGACCACCGGGCTCGTCGTCGTGGCGGGCGAGATCACCACCTCCTGCTACGTGGACATTCCGAGGATCGCCCGCGAGACCATCAAGGCGGTCGGCTACACGCGCGCGAAGTATGGCTTCGACTACGAGACCTGCGCTGTGATCACGGCCATCGACGAACAGTCGGGCGACATCGCCATGGGTGTGGACAAGCTGGGCGCCGGCGACCAGGGTCTGATGTTCGGCTACGCATGCACGGAGACCGAGGAACTGATGCCGCTGCCCATCATGCTCGCGCACAAGCTGGTGCAGCGCCTGACGGCGGTGCGGAAGAGCGGCGCGCTCGACTACCTCCGGCCCGACGGCAAGAGCCAGGTGTCGGTGCGCTACGTCGACGGCAAGCCGGTGTCCGTCGAGACCGTGGTCATCTCGACCCAGCACAGCCCCAACGTGACGCTGGAGACGATCCGGCAGGACCTGGTCGAGCAGGTCGTGATCCCCACCATTCCGAAGCATCTGATCGACCCCAAGCGGATCACCTATCACATCAATCCGACCGGGCGCTTCGTCACCGGCGGTCCCATGGGCGACACGGGGCTGACGGGGCGCAAGATCATCGTGGACACCTACGGCGGCGCGGCCCCGCATGGCGGCGGCGCGTTCTCGGGCAAGGATCCGACGAAGGTGGACCGATCGGCCTGCTATATGGCGCGGCACGTGGCCAAGAACATCGTGGCGGCCGGCCTCGCCGAGCGGGCGCAGGTGCATGTGGCATACGCGATCGGCGTCGCCGACCCGGTCTCCATCATGGTGGAGACCTTCGGCACGGGAAAGGTGCCGAACCTCAAGCTCGAGCAGATGATCCGTCGGCACTTCGATTTCACGCCGGCGGGCATCATCAAGTACCTCGACTTGCGCCGGCCGATCTACCGGAAGACGGCCGCCTACGGGCACTTCGGGCGAAGCGAGCCGGAGTTCACCTGGGAGCACACGAACCGGGTCAAGGACCTGCGCGACGACGCGGGTATCTGAGCCCGCATCGACGCGGCAGCGAACAGGTCCCGCTGTGAATCGCCCGCTGTGAATCACATGGACGAAAGGACGGGGGCATGACCGAGCACGACGTCAAGGATCTCTCGCTGGCCCCGGCGGGCAAGCTCAAGATCGAATGGGCCGAGCAGTCGATGCCGGTGCTGCGGCAGGTGCGGGAGCGCTTCGCCAAGGAGCAGCCCCTCAAGGGGGTGCGACTCGGCGCGTGCCTGCACGTGACGACGGAGACTGCCGTGCTCATGATGACGCTCAAGGCGGGCGGCGCCCAGGTTGCGCTCTGCGCCTCGAACCCGCTGTCGACGCAGGACGACACGGCGGCGGCGCTCGTGAAGGAGTACGGCATCCCCGTCTTCGCCCAAAAGGGCGAGGACAACAAGCGCTACTACAGCCACCTCGAGGCCGTGCTCAAGACCGGCCCTCAGGTGACCATGGACGACGGCGCCGATCTCATCTCCCAGCTCCACGGCGAGAACAACGCCGGCAGGAGCCTGGTCAAGAACGTGATCGGCGGCACCGAGGAGACAACCACCGGGGTCATCCGCCTGCGCGCGATGCAGAAGGCCGGCGTGCTGGCCTTTCCCGTGATCGCGGTCAACGACGCCGACACCAAGCACCTCTTCGACAATCGCTACGGCACCGGCCAGTCGACGATCGACGGTATCCTGCGGGCCACGAACGTCCTTCTGGCGGGCAAGATCGTCGTGGTCGCCGGCTACGGCATGTGCGGCCGCGGCGTCGCCTCGCGCGCCCATGGTATGGGCGCGCACGTGATCGTCACCGAGACCGCGCCCTTGCGCGCCCTCGAGGCCGTGATGGACGGCTTCCAGGTCATGCCGATGCCGCGTGCGGCGGAGGTGGGCGACATCTTCATCACCGTCACCGGCAACATGGCGGTGATCCGGCAGGAGCACTTCGTGAAGATGAAGGACGGCGCCATCGTGGCCAACTCCGGCCACTTCAACGTCGAGATCGACCTCGAAGCGCTTGGGAAGCTCGCCCAGTCGCGGCGCGCGGTGCGGCCCTTTGTCGAAGAGTTCAGCCTGCGCGGCGGCAAGCGGGTCTACGTCTTGGGCGAGGGCAGGCTCATCAACCTGACGGCTGCCGAGGGGCATCCGGCCACGGTCATGGACATGAGCTTCGCGAACCAGGCGCTGTCGGCCGAGTACATCGTCAAGCACGGCAAGAGCCTGGAGAAGAAGGTCTACGGCGTGCCGCGGGATATCGACCTCGAGATCGCCCGGCTCAAGCTCGCGTCGATGGACATCCAGATCGACGAGCTGACGTCCGCCCAAGAGGAATATCTCTCCTCCTGGACCCACGGCACCTAACCGCCGCGAGGCGGATTCGACCGCGATGCCCCCGGCGGATGCGCGCCAGGGGGCCGGAGGTTCTCCGTGGCGAACGGACGGCGCTCTCCCCGCTTAGGCTTCTGGCTGGTCCTCGCCTTCATCGTCCTGGCGGGGCTCGGCCAGGCGGTGCCGCTGTACACCGACTGGCTCTGGTACCGCGAGGTCGGCTTCACCCAGGTCTTCACGACCGTCCTGTCGCTGCGCGGCTGGCTCTTCCTCGGCGTCGGCGGCGTCGTCTTCCTCTTCATGTACGGCAACCTCTGGGTCGCCGCCCGGACGGCTGCGCCGGACGTCCTCTGGGAGCTCGACGACCAGCTCGGGCTGCCCGGCCGGGCGGTGCTCGAGCCGCTGATCCGGCGGCTGCTGCTGCCCGTCATCGCGGTGATCGCCGTGCTCTCCGGCCTGCGCGCCGGCGCCTCGTGGGAAATGGTGGTGGGCTATGTCAATGCCACGCCCTTCGGCGCCACCGACCCGCTGTTCGGCCGCGACCTCTCCTTCTTCGTCTTCGAGCTCCCGCTCTGGCGCTTCCTCTACGGCGGTGCGATGACGCTCGTCATCGGCACGCTGCTCCTGAGCGTCGCGACCTACGTGCTCCTGAGGAGCCTGGTGCTGACGGCCCAGGGCCCGAGGCTGGCGGCGGGCGCGCGTATCCACCTCCTCGGGCTCGGCGCGGTGCTGCTGCTCCTGCGCGCCCTTGGGTTCTGGCTCGACCGCTACGAGCTCCTCTACTCGGCGCGCGGCGTGGTCTTCGGCGCCTCGTATACCGACGTACACGCGACGCTTCCCGCGCTCAGCGTGCTCACGGCTCTCGCGTTCCTGTGCGCGGCCGCGTGTGTGCTCCAGATCAGCCGGCCCGGGTGGGGCTTCCTGGTGGCGGGCCTCGTGGTCCTGGCCGTGGTGTGGGCCGGAGGCCTGGGTGTCTGGCCGTCACTGCTCCAGCGCTTCCAGGTCACGCCGAACGAGCTCGTCGCCGAGCGGCCGTACATCGAGCACAACATCCGCATGACGCGGCAGGCGTACGGCCTCGAGTCGATCAAGGAGCAGGACTTTCCCGCCGAGGACCGGCTGACGTCCGCGGCCATCGAGCGCAACAGCCTCACCATCAAGAACATCCGCCTCTGGGATCACCGGCCGCTGCTGACGAGCTTCGCCCAGCTCCAGGAGATCCGCACCTATTACAAGTTCGCCGGCGTCGACGTGGACCGGTACACGGTCAACGGCGAGTACCGGCAGATCATGCTCTCGCCGCGCGAGATGTCCTACCAGCACCTGCCGAGCCGGGTCTGGATCAACGAGCACCTGACCTTCACCCACGGCTTCGGCCTGGTGGCGGGACCGGTCAACCGGATCACCCCTGAAGGCCTGCCCGATCTCTGGGTCAAGGACATCCCGCCGAACGTGTCGGGGGGATTCCCGAAGATCACGCGGCCGGAGATCTACTACGGCGAGCTGAGCAACGAATACGTCATCGTCCGCACCAAGTCGCAGGAGCTCGACTACCCTGCGGGCGATCAGAACGTCTACTCGCGTTACAGCGGGCGAGGTGGGGTGCCCGTTGGCGGGTTCCTTCGGAAGCTGGCGTTTGCCATCCGGTTCGGCGAGATCAAGATCCTGCTCTCGGATGACCTCAGCGCCGAGAGCCGGGTGATGATGTACCGGCGGGTCGGCGATCGCGTGCGGCAGGCGACCCCCTTCATCCGTTTCGACCACGACCCCTACCTCGTCGTCACGGGTGACGGGCGGCTGGTGTGGATCGTGGACGGCTACACGACGACGGACCGATACCCCTACGCCCAGCCCGAGCACGGCCTCAACTACATCCGCAACTCCGTCAAGGTGACCGTGGACGCTTTCGACGGGACCATGGTCTTCTACGTCGCCGACCCCAAGGACCCCCTGATCCGCACTTGGGCGCGGGCTTTCCCCGGGCTCTTCACTCCGCTCGAGCGGATGCCGGCCGAGCTGCGGCCGCACGTGCGCTACCCGGAGGATCTCTTCAGCCTCCAGGCGAAGATGTACGGCACGTACCACATGCAGGATCCGCAGGTCTTCTACAACAAGGAGGACCTCTGGACCGTGCCGCACCTGACGTTCGACGGACGGGACCGCGAGATGGAGCCGTACTTCACCATCATGCGGTTGCCGGGGGAGAAGACGGAAGAGTTCGTCCTGCTCTCGGGCTTCAACCCGGCGCGCCGCGACAACATGATCGCGATCATCGCGGCGCGCTCGGATGCGCCCAACTACGGCTCGCTCATCGCCTACACGTTCCCCAAGCAGAAGCTCGTCTACGGGCCCCGCCAGATCGACGCCCGCGTGAACCAGGACCCCGTGATCTCGGCCGCGTTCTCACTCTGGAACCAGCAGGGCTCGCGCGTGCTCCGCGGATCGCTCCTGGCCATCCCGATCGAGGGCTCGCTGATCTACGTCCAGCCGATCTATCTCTCGGCCGAGCAGGGGGCGCTGCCGGAGCTCCGTCGGGTCATCGTCGCCTTCGGCAACCAGATCGCCATGGAGCCGACGCTCGAGCAGTCGCTCCAGCGCATTTTCGGCGGCAGCATCCGCGGGGACGAGCCGACGCGGGCGCGCGGCGCCGATGGCAAGCCCGCCCCGGGGACGCCAACTGCAATGACCGGGCTCGTCCAGAGAGCCTGGGAATCGTGGCAGCGGGGGCAGGATGCGCTCAAGCGCGGCGATTGGACGGCCTACGGACAGGCGCAGAAGCAGCTCGAGGAGACGCTCCGTCAGCTCCGCGAGAGCCGCTAGGTTTTAGCGCGGAGAAAAAGCGCCGCGCCGAGCCCTGCAAAAATGATGTTCGCCGTCCAGGCGCCGAGCATGGGCGGCAGGAGCTCGGCCTTGGCGAAGGCGATCGCCACGGAGTTCACCACCCAGTAGCCCACCGAGATCAGGATGGCCACCGCGACGCCGACGCCGCGCCCGCCGCTGCGCGGTGACGCCAGGGCGAAGGGAATCGCCACGAGCGCCATGATGACGTGGACCAGCGGGAAAGAGAGCTTCGAGTCGAGTTGGACGAGGTATTTGCTGACCTGATGCCCGGTCTCCGCGAGTCGGGTGATGTAACCGCGCAGCTCCAGGAAGCTCATCGTCTCCGGCGCCTTTTGCACCTGGATCAGGTCGTTGATCTGCTCAGGCATGCTGACCAGCCTCTCCGTGAAGGCGTCGGCCGTGACCTGGTTGCCCGGGCCGACCTGCCGGAACACGCCGTCACTCAGCATCCAGGCCTCGCCGGTCCAGACCGCCCTGCCGGCGTCCAGGCGATCCACCAGACGAAAGTCCCGGCTGATGTCGACCACGAGCAGGCCTTCGAGCGAGCGCGCGATCGGGTCCAGCAGCTCCATGCGCAGGTAGCGCGTGTCGGAAGAGCGGTACCAGATCTGTGTTTGGCGCTGGAGGTGCCGGGGCTGGTTGCCGCGGATCTTGACGCGGTCGATCTCTTCCGCCTTGGCGTTGATGCCCGGGAGCACCGTCTCCTGCATGAGGCCGGCGGCGAGGCTGATGCCGAAGGCCACCAGGAGGACGGGCAGGCTGGCCCGGTAGAGGCTGATGCCGGAGGCCTTGAGCGCGTCGAGCTCGCGCTGCTGGGTCAGCGTCAGGAAGAGGAAGACGGTCGAGACCAGGACGACGAGGGGCAGCCCCTCGTAGAGCGAGCCGGGCAGCCGGTAGAACAGGTGCTGGACGATGTAGATGAACGGCGGCTTTGCCCGGAGGAACCGGTCGAGGTACTGGATCAGGTCGACCACGAGGACGAGGATCGCCACCACGACGGTTCCGGTGAGGAGGAAGGTCAGGTACTGGCCGACCAGGTAGCGGTCGATGATGTAGGTCGAGGCCCGCGGACCGCGCGCACGCGCCGCGGGACCGCTCACGCGCTGCACCGCGGCCCGCTTGGGGAAGACGCTGCGGAAGCCGCGAGGCACGGCCGCGCGGAGGCGCCAGAAGAGGCGTCTCCACGACGCGGGGGTGCCCGCTGTGGCGCTGTGAAGGAGCAGGAGCCCGACCGCGCCGAAGATCGCGTTCGGCAGCCACATGGCGACGCCGACGGGGATGCGGCCGCGCAGCGCCATGCCCTCGAGGAAGGTGTGGATGACGTAGTACAGGACGACGACGCCCAGGCTCAACCCGAGCGCCAGAGCGCGACCGCCACGCTGGGTCCGGATCCCGAGGGGAAAGCCGACGAGGATGAAGACCAGGGGAGCCACGGGCAGGGAGAAGCGCTTGTGCAGCTCGACCTCGAACGGCGTCACGATCTGCCCCTGGCGCTTGAGATCGGCGATGGTCTCGCGGAGCGTCTGGAGCGACATCTCCTTTTCGGGCTTCTCGATGCGCTCGGCCGCCCGCTGGGGGTTGTCGAGGGGCAGGTTGAGGTCGTAGAGGCTGAACGCGGTGAGGCGGAACCGCCGCGCGTCGCCCGTATCGGTCTCGCTGACGGAGCCGTCGATGAACCGCATGGTCACGCGGCGGTTCTTCGCGTCGGAGAAGAGACGCCCCTCGCGCGCAAGGATGATCCGGGAGAGCTTGGGGTCGCGCTCGTCCGAGACCAGGAGGCCCCGCAGGGCGACCTGCGAGGCGCTGATGTCGTCCACGTACATGACCATCTGGCTGAAGGAGGCGGTGAAGGTGCGCTCTTTGATGCCCGTGGTGGCCTTGGTCTGGAGGATCTGGAAGAGCTGGTTCTGAAAGGCTCCGCTCGCCGCGGGCGCGATCAGGAGGGTCAACGTCGCGACGGCGCCGCTGACCACGACCGCGAAGCCCAGGAAGGGTCCGAAGAGCCTGAGCGGGCTCACGCCCGAGGCCTTGAGCGCCGCCACCTCGAGGTCGCCGGCGAGACGGCCGCAGACCAGCAGCACCGAGACCAGGAGCGCCATGGGGACTGTGAGAGCGAGGACGCCGGGCAGCATGAAGAGGAGGAGGCCGAGCACGAAGTGGAAGGGCACGCTCTTGGTGATGACGAGATCGGTCAACTGGTAGACGCGGTCGATGACCAGGAAGAAGGTCAGCACGCCCACGACCAGGGCGAAGGGCGGGGCGAGATCCTTGATCATGTACCGGTCGAGGACCCTGAGCATGCCCCTCCATTGTACGATGGCGCCATGCCCGCCCCGGCCTTCATCGGACTGGCCCTTGTCGTCGTCGCTGCTGCCACCGCATGGGTCGCTGCTGCCACCGCATGGGCCGCGGGCGCTCCGGCGTGGGCCGGGCCAGCCGGCGACCGGCTCGAGCGCTTTCGGGAGATCGCCGCGGCGCGCCTGTCCATCGTCGAGGATACGGGCGGCGCGCTCGACCCGGCCTCGCAGGCCGAGATGGACGGGCTCCTGGACGGCGAGGTGTTGGACAGCCTGCGGGTCGGTGGTCCATTCGCCTCGGTGGAATTCATCCGTGACCGCCTCGACGCATTCGCCGAGGTGTGGGGCGGCGCGTCGCTGCGTATTGATCCACTCGGCGGCGGGCTTCTCGCGGGGCGCTTCCGTCTCTCGGCAAAGGGCGTGAGCAACTCGGTGCGGCTCTATGGTTCCCCGAAGGGAAAGCCGGCGCTCCTCCGGGCGTGGCAGGAAGACGGCGTGCCGGAGGTGTACCCGTGGGCCGCCCCGGCCGGAGGCGGCGCGGAGATCCTCGTGAGCTGGTCGGGCACGGCGACGGGGTGGGGAAGCTGGCCGCTCAAGCTCGAGCTCTGGCGCGTTCGAGAGGGGCGCGTCTCCGCGGTGTGGAGGAGCGCCGAGCGCTATCCGGATGGGCTCTGGGTCTCGCAGGTCGACATCAAGCCGGGACGTGTCCTCCTTCGGCACGAGGTCCGCTACCCGGGCTGGAAGCCCGGCTGCGACGTTCAGGCGGAGCAGGAGGACCGCTACCGCGCCGATCCAGGCGGAGGGCTCACGCTCGTGAGCAGCCGGCTCTTCAACGGCTGGCACAGGGAGCTCGGGCGCTCGGCGACGCGGTTCTTTTCCGCCCTCGCGTCGGGAGACCGCAAGGCGCTCGCGGAGCTGGCCCCGGATGTCGCTGTGCGCGCCAGGCTGCCGGCCGGGCTGTTGCCGGAGGCCGCCTGCGATGCCCAGAACCCGGACACGCCCGGCACCGCAGTCGTCGCTGCGGCCACGCCGCTTCCGGCCGGCCGGCGTGCCCCGTGGTCGCTCTGGTGGAGCCGCGGGCCGTCCGGCTGGCGCCTGACCGGCGCAGCCCTCGTGCTACAATGACGGGCTACTATGGCTGAAATCGCGGACCGCTACGACCCGAGCATCGTCGAGTCGCGCTGGTACCGCGAGTGGGAAGATCGTGGTCTCTTCCACGCCGACGCCGCCTCGTCCAAGCCGCCCTACTGCATCATGATCCCTCCGCCCAACGTCACGGGCTCGCTGCACATGGGCCACGCGTTCACGTTCACGCTCCAGGACATCCTGATCCGCTACAAGCGCATGGACGGCTACAACGCCCTCTGGCTGCCGGGCACCGACCACGCCGGCATCGCGACTCAGAACGTGGTCGAGCGCCAGCTCGCGGCCGAGGGCAAGAGCAAGGACGATCTCGGCCGCGAGGCCTTCATCGCGCGCGTGTGGCAGTGGAAGGAAGAGTCTGGCGGGGCGATCATCAACCAGCTCAGGCGCCTCGGAGCGTCATTCGATTGGCAGCGCGAGCGCTTCACGATGGACCCGGGACTGTCCCGGGCGGTGCGCGAGGTCTTCGTGCGCCTCTGGGAAGACGGGTTGATCTACCAGGGCGACTACATCGTCAACTGGTGCCCGCGCTGCCAGACGGCGCTGTCGGACATCGAGGTCGAGCGCGAGGAGCGCGACGACGAGTTCGTGTACATCAGGTACGGGCCGCTGACCCTCGGGACAGTCCGCCCTGAGACCAAGCTCGGCGACACAGGCGTGGCCGTCCACCCTAAGGACAAGCGCTACGCCACGTACGTCGGCAAGACCCTTAAAATCCAGTCGGTCGAGGGGCCGATTCAGATCCGCGTCGTCGCGGACACCGCCGTGGATCCCAAGTTCGGGACGGGCGTCATCAAGGTGACGCCGGGACACGATCCGACCGACTTCGAGATCGGCAAGCGGCACGGCCTGCCGGCGCGGACGGTCATAGGCTTCGACGGAAAGATGACCGCCCTCGCGGGCAAGTACGCGGGCATGGACCGCTTCGAGTGCCGGAAGAAGATCGTCGAGGACATGCAGGCGCTCGGCCTGATCGAGCGCATCGAGCCCTACCGGCACGCCGTCGGCCTCTGCTACCGGTGCAAGACGGTTGTCGAGCCGCTGATCTCCAAGCAGTGGTACGTGCGGATCAAGCCGCTCGCGGACCCGGCGATCAAGGCGGCGCGGTCGGGGCGCATGAAGATCCAGCCGCGCGAGTGGGCCAGGAACTATCTCCTCTGGATGGAGAACATCCACGACTGGTGCATCTCGCGCCAGCTGTGGTGGGGGCATCGCATTCCGGTCTGGTACTGCGAGAAGGACGGCAGCACCCACGTGTCGCGGACAGACCTTGCTGCATGCCCCGCGTGCGGTGGACCCGTGCGCCAGGATCCGGACGTGCTCGACACCTGGTTCTCCTCGGGGCTCTGGCCCTTTTCGACCCTCGGCTGGCCGGAGTCCACACCCGAGCTCAAGACCTTCTACCCGACCTCCTGCCTCGTGACCGGCTTCGACATCATCTCCTTCTGGGTCGCCCGGATGGTCATGCTCGGGCTCAAGTTCATGGGCGACGTGCCGTTCCGCGACGTCTACATCCACGCCCTCGTCCGGGACGCCGAGGGGCACAAGATGTCCAAGTCCAAGGGCAACGTCGTCGACCCGCTTACGATCATGGACAAGTACGGCACGGATGCCTTCCGGTTCACGCTCGCTGCGCTCGCGGCGCAGGGACGGGATATCAGGCTGTCCGAAGATCGGATCGAGGGCTACCGCAACTTCGCCAACAAGATCTGGAATGCGTCACGCTTCGTGCTGACGAACCTCGACGGTTACGACGCCGCGCTCGCGGCGAAGGGCAAGCGATCCGTGGCGGACCGCTGGATCGCGAGCCGCCTGGTTGCGGCGGCGGCGGCGGTGCGGACGGCGCTCGACGGCTATCGCTTCAACGACGCCGCCTCGGCGGTGTACCAGTTCGTCTGGAGCGAGTTCTGCGACTGGTACCTCGAGATCGCCAAGCGCAGCCTCTACCATCGCCAAGACCCGGGCGCGCGCGCAGTGACCCAGCGGACGCTCGTGGAGACCCTCGAAGTGACGCTCCGGCTGCTGCACCCGTTCATGCCCTTCATCTCGGAGGAGATCTGGCAGCGGCTCCCTCACGGGGCCGGACCGGCGCCAGACTCGGCCGGATACATTCCAGGCCCCGCCAGGTACGTAATGGTCGCGGCGTTCCCGAAGGCGGGACGCAAGGGACGTGATGCAGCCGCGGAGCGCGAGATGGCGCCCGTCATCTTGGTGGTGAGCGCGATCCGGACCGTGCGCAGCGAGAGCCGCATCTCCCCGGCCGTGGAATTGACGGTGACCGTCAAGTGTCCCTCTAAGGACGCCGCCAGGCTGCGCGCCGCCGTCCCGCTGATCGGCGCGCTGGCGCGGGCCAGGGTGACCGTCGATCCCCGGGCGGCGCGGCCGCCGCAGTCCGCCCACGCAGTGGCGGGCGGCGCGGACGTGTTCGTGCACCTCCAGGGCGTCGTGGACGTGGGAGCAGAGCGCGCACGGCTCCAGAAGGAGATCGAGAAGGCGCGGAAGGAGACGAGCTTTCTCGAGGGTAAGCTCGGGCGTGCGGACTTCATCGAGCGCGCGCCGGCCGACGTCGTGGCGCGCGACCGCGAGCGGCTCGCCGAGCAGGGGCAGATCCTGGAAAAGCTCACCGCGAGCCTGGCCGCGCTCCAGTGACGATGCGGGCGCCGGCGCAACGTCTCGGGCACACCATCCACCGCTTGGGCCGGGTCGGGTCCACCCAGGGCGAAGCGGCCCGGTTGGCGACGGCCGGCGGCTCCGAGGGAACGGTGGTGACGGCGACGCACCAGAGCGCGGGGCGGGGCCGGCGCGGCCGCGAGTGGCTCGACGCCCCGGGCGAAAGTCTGCTCATGTCCATCGTGCTGCGCCCGCCGATTCCCCCCGGCCTGGCTCCGCAGTTGTCGCTGGTCGCGGCCGTGGCCGTCGTCGATGCTCTCGGAACGGCCGGGGTGGCGGCCACGATCCGCTGGCCCAATGACGTCATGGTCGGGGAGCGAAAGATCTGCGGCATGCTGCCCGAGGCGCTGACCACGCGCGAGGGCACGCTCGAGCACGTGATCCTGGGAATCGGGCTCAACGTCAACCAGCGCGACTTCCCGGCGTCGATACGGACGTTCGCGACCTCGGTGAGGATCGAGACCGGGCGCGAGCACGCTGTCGAGGAGATGCTGCAGGCGGTCCTGGCCGGGCTCGAGGGCTGGTACAGGCGCTTCGTCGAGGGAGGGCTCGACGCGCTCCTCCCGGCCTGGCTCGGGCGCGCTCAAGGCATCGGCTGCCGCGCGCGCGATGCGGACGGGCAGGAGGGCGTCGCGGTTGGCCTGGCTGCAGACGGCGCCTTGCTGCTCCGGACGGACAGCGGCGAGACGCTGCGGGTCGTCGCGGGCGAGGTCACGACGGAGGTAGAGCATGCTGCTGGTCATTGACGTCGGCAACACCAACACCAAGGTCGGCGTCTTCAGCGGACCGCGGCTCCTCGTGTCGTGGCGGCTGACGACGCGGCGCGAGCAGACGGCCGACGAGTACGGCGTCTTCATCCAGACGCTCCTCAGCACGCGCGGCATCGAGCAGCAGCGAATCACGGGCGTGGCCATCTCGAACGTGGTGCCGACCGTGCAGCAGGCGCTCGAGGCCATGTCCGACGCCTACTTCGGGGTGCAGCCGTTCAGCGTGGAGCCGGGCAGGAGCGAGACGGTGCCGCTCTCCGTGGAAGCGCCGCAGGAGGTCGGAGCCGACCGCCTCTGCGACATCGTAGGCGGCGTCACGCTCTACGGCTCGCCGCTCATCGTGGTCAACTTCGGCACGGCAACCACGTTCGACTGCGTGAACGCGCGGGGCGAGTTCATCGGCGGAGCGATCGCCCCGGGCCTCGTCACCGCCTCCGAAGCGCTGATCTCGCGCGCGGCGCGCCTCTACCGCGTCGAGCTGCTTCAGCCGAAGGAGGCGATCGGGCGGAACACCGTCACCAACATCCAGTCAGGCGTGATGTACGGCTGGGCGGGGCTGGTGGACGGCCTCGTCGACCGCATGCGCGCCGAGATGGGCGGCCCCGTCAAGGTGGTCGCCACGGGCGGGCTGGCCGGCCAGCTGCGAGGCGTGGCGCGTACCATCGATCTGGTCAACCCGGACCTGACTCTCGAGGGCCTGCGGGCGATCTGGGAGCGCGCAAATCCTCAGCAACCGCGGCACGCGTCGACGCAGGGTTGACAGGTCGTGGTGACGCTCGTATACTCCCCCTAAATACGGTAGGGTCAGGCCGGCGGCTCTCTATATACGGGGCCTGGGGGGCGCGGCGGGGCCACTCGGGTCCGGAGAGGACGACAGCGCATGGGCATGTGGGTGGGGCGCGGGCGCAAGGCCCGGGCGGCATACGGCTTCGACGACATCGCGCTGGCTCCAGGAGCGATCACCATCAATCCCAACGAGGTGGACATCTCGTGGGAGCTCTGCGGCCGCAACTTTCAGATCCCCATCATCGCCGCGGCCATGGACGGCGTCGTCAGCCCCAAGCTCGCCATCGAGATGGGCCGCCTCGGCGGGCTCGCGGTGCTCAACCTCGAGGGCATCTTCTCGCGCTATGAGAACCCGGACGAGGTCCTCGACCGGATCACCTCCGCCAGCCTCGAAGAAGCGACCAGGATCATCCAAGGGATCTACGGCGAGCCCATCAAGGAAGAGCTGATCCACAAGCGCATCTCGGAGATCAAGAAGGGCGGCGGGCCCGTCATGGTGTCGGCCATCCCGCAGCGCGCCGAGCGCTTCGCGAAGATCGCCGAGGAGGCCGGCGCGGACTTCTTCGTGGTCCAGTCCACGGTCACGACAGCGCGGCACGTGGCGACTGAGTACACGCCGGTGGATCTCCGCGAGCTCAAGAAGCATCTGTCGATCCCCCTTATCATCGGCAACACGGTCACGTACGAGGCCTGCCTCGAGCTGATGGAGTGCGGAGCCGACGCGCTGCTGATCGGCGTGGGGCCCGGCGCCGCGTGCACCAGCCGAGAGGTGCTGGGGGTCGGCGTCCCGCAGGTGACGGCGACGGCCGACTCCGCCGCCGCCCGGGACTTCTACTACAAGCGGAAGGGGCGCTACGTGCCCATCATCACCGACGGCGGCATGACCACCGGTGGCGACATCTGCAAGGCCCTGGCCTCGGGCGCCGACGCGGTCATGATTGGCTCGGCCTTCGCGCGCGCCCAGGAGGCGCCGGGGCGCGGGTACCACTGGGGAATGGCGACGCCGCACTCGAACCTGCCGCGCGGGACGCGCATCCGGGTCGGGGTGTCGGGTCCGCTCGAGCAGATCCTTTTCGGTCCCGCCTTCACCGAGGACGGCACGCTGAACCTGGTCGGTGCGATCCGCACGTGCATGGGCTCGGTGGGCGCCATGAGCATCAAGGAGCTGCAGCAGACCGAGCTCATCATCGCCCCGTCCATCAAGACGGAAGGCAAGGTGTTCCAGCGCGCCCAGAAGCTCGGCACGCCCAGATAGCGGAGCGGCCGTTGCGCCCGCGCCACCCGGGAAAGATTCGAGGGACGGCGCCCCCGCCGGCGCCCCCGATGCGACGCAAGTTGTGTGAAGCGGTTCTCGCCCGGAGTCCCAATGGATAAGATTTGCGTCCTGGATTTCGGCGCGCAGTACGCCCAGCTGATCGCTCGCCGCGTCCGTGAGTTGTCCGTCTATTCCGAGATCGTCCCCTGCACGGAGCCCGTGGAGAAGCTGCTGGCCGCCGGCTACAAGGGGATCATTCTCTCGGGCGGCCCATCGAGCGTCTACGACGACGGCGCCCCGCTGCCCGACAAGCGCCTCTTCGAGGCCGGCATCCCCATTCTCGGCATCTGCTACGGCATGCAGGCCATGGGTTACCTCCTCGGTGGAGAGGTCGTGCCGGCGGAGCGTCGCGAGTACGGCCCTGCTGACCTCCTGCTCGAAGGTGGCGGCGGAGGGCTGCTGGACGGGATGCGGCCTTCGGTGTCCGGCCGCGTCCGGGTGTGGATGAGCCACGGGGATACCGTGATGAAGCCGCCCCAGGGCTTCGTGCGGCTCGGTTCCACCGACAACTGTCCCGTGGCGGCCATGGCGGATGCCGACCGCAAGCTCTACGGCGTCCAGTTCCACCCTGAGGTGGCGCACACGGCCCAAGGCAAGACGGTGCTCCGGAACTTCCTGGCGGCATGCGGCGCCAAGGGCGACTGGTCCATGGCCTCCTTCATCGACACGGAGGTGGCGGCGATCCGGAAGACCGTGGGGCGGGATCGCGTCCTGTGCGCGCTCTCGGGAGGCGTGGACTCCTCGGTGGTCGCGGTCCTCCTCCACAAGGCCATAGGGGAGCAGCTGACCTGCCTCTTCGTGGACAACGGTGTCCTGAGACATGGCGAGGTCGAGTCCGTCGTCTCCACGTTCAAGGATGCCTTCAAGATCAATCTCATTCATGTCGACGCAAGTAAGCGGTTTCTTGACCGGTTGCAGGGTGTGACGGATCCTGAGACCAAGCGCAAGCGTATCGGGAACGAGTTCATCGCCGTCTTCGAGGAGGAGGCGCGGAAGCTCGGCGAGATCCCTTGGCTCGCGCAGGGCACGCTGTATCCCGACGTCATCGAGTCGGTGTCTTTCAAGGGGCCCTCGGCTACCATCAAGACCCACCACAACGTGGGCGGGCTGCCCCCCGACATGAAGTTCAAGCTCATCGAGCCGCTCCGCGAGCTCTTCAAGGACGAGGTCAGGGAAGTGGGCGGCCTGCTCGGGCTGCCGCGGGAGATCATCTGGCGCCAGCCCTTCCCGGGGCCGGGGCTCGCGATTCGCGTGGTGGGCGAGGTGATCCCAGAGCGCCTCGCCGTCCTCCGCGAGGCCGACGCGATCGTGCAAGAGGAAGTCCGGCGCGCGGGGCTCGAGCGCGAGATCTGGCAGGCGTTCGCCGTGCTGCTGCCGGTGCGGACCGTCGGGGTCATGGGCGACTTCCGCACCTACGCCGAGGTCATCGCGCTCCGGGCGGTGACCAGCCAGGACGCCATGACGGCGGATTGGGCGCGGCTGCCCTACGAGCTGCTCGCCCACATCTCCTCGCGGATCATCAACGAGGTCAAGGGCGTCAACCGCGTCGTCTACGACATCTCCTCCAAGCCCCCCAGCACCATCGAATGGGAGTAGGAGACTCCGCAAAAGCCGGCGCGCCGCGCGCCGACTTCGTTCACCTCCACGTCCACTCGGAGTACAGCCTTCTCGACGGCGCGGCCCAGCTCGAGAAGGTCGAGCGGGTTGGCGGGCAGGGGAAGAAGGAGAAGGACGTCGGCCTCATCGCGCGGGCCGCCGAGCTCGGCTTCCCGGCCCTCGCCCTGACCGACCACGGCAACCTCTTCGGCGCCATCGACTTCTACACCGCCTGCAGGGGCGCCGGCGTTAAACCCATAATCGGCTGCGAGCTCTACGTGGCGCCCGGCAGCCGCTTCGAGCGGTCGGGGCAGGACGGCGGCTACGAGGGCGCGAGCCACGCGACGGTGTTGGTCAGGAACGAGGCGGGTTACCGCAACCTGATCAGGCTCGTCTCCAAGGCCTACCTCGAGGGCTTTTACTACAAGCCGCGCGTGGACCGCGAGCTGCTGGCCCAGCACGCCGAGGGGCTCCTTGTCCTCTCAGGCTGCCTGAACTCCGAGGTGAGCCGCCTGCTCTCGGCCGGGGAGGACGCCAAGGCCCGCGAGACGGCCGGCTGGTACCAGGGGGTCTTCGGCAAGGACTTCTACTTCATGGAGGTCCAGTCGCATGGAATAGAAGAGCAGTCGCGGGTGACCGAGGGCACGGTCAAGATCGCCAGGGAGCTGGGCGCGCCGCTCTGCGGCACCAACGATTCGCACTACGTCGACGCAGGGCACGCGAAGGCTCACGAGGCACTGCTCTGCATCCAGACGGGGTCGAGCATGAGCGACCCGAACCGGTGGCGCTTCTCGACCGAGGAGTTCTATCTCAAGTCCGCCGACGAGATGCGCGCCGTCTTCAAAGACCTGCCCGAAGCCTATCGCAATACCCTGGCCGTCGCCGAGCGCTGCGACCTCGAGCTTGCCTTCGGGCAGTTCCACCTGCCGAAGTACGACGTGCCGGCCGGCCACACGCTCGACTCCTACCTCGAGCACCTGGCCTTCGAGGGACTCACGCGGCGCTACGGCGGATCGCCCGCCGACGCCTTTGTGGAGCGGCTCCGCTACGAGCTCTCGGTCGTGTCCAAGATGGGCTTCTCGGGCTACTTCCTCGTCGTGTGGGACTTCATCACCTTCGCGCGGCGCCAGGGCATCGCGGTCGGTCCAGGGCGCGGATCCTCCGCGGGGTCGCTCGTCGCCTACTGTCTCGGCATCACCAACGTCGACCCGGTGGGCTACGGGCTCCTGTTCGAGCGCTTTCTCAACCCCGAGCGCGTCTCCATGCCCGACATGGACATCGACTTCGCCGACGACCGTCGCGACGAGGTCATCCGCTACGTCGCGGAGCGCTACGGCGCGGATCGGGTCGCCCACATCATTACGTTCGGCACGATGGGCGCCAAGGCGGTGATCCGGGACGTCGCACGGGTGATGGGGTTCCCCTTCGGCGAGGCCGATCGGATCGCGAAGCTGGTGCCGGCTTTCCCCCTCAACATCACCCTGGACGAGGCGCTCGAGAAAGCGCCGGCGCTGGCCGAGCAGGTCAAGCGCGATCCGCGCGTGGGAGAGCTCTGGGCCGTGGCGCGGACCCTCGAGGGGTGCACGCGGCACGCCTCGGTCCACGCCTCGGCCGTGGTCATCTCGGACGAGCCCCTGATGGAGCGGGTGCCGCTCTACAAGGACCCGAAACGGCCCGAGCTGATCACCGGCTTCGCCATGGGCCCGATCGAGAAGCTCGGCCTGCTGAAGATGGACTTCCTCGGTCTCCGCACGCTCACCGTGATTGCGGACGCGGTTCGGCTCGTCAAGGAGTCGAAGGGCCTCCAGCTCGACCCCGAGGCGCTGCCGCTCGACGACGCGCCCACGTACCAGATGCTCTCGGAGGCCAAGACCTTCGGGGTGTTCCAGCTGGAATCGGCGGGCATGCGGGACGCGCTTAAGAGCCTGAAGCCCACGAGGATCCAGGACATCATCGCCATGGTGTCGCTCTACCGGCCCGGCCCGATGGAGCTGATCCCGGAATTCGTCGACCGCAAGCACGGCCGCAAGCCGATCACCTATGAGCACCCGCTCATGGAGAAGCACCTCCAGGAAACGTACGGAATCATGGTCTACCAGGAGCAGGTCATGGGGCTCGCGGCCGAGCTCGCGGGCTTCACCCTTGGCGAGGCCGACACGCTCCGGAAGGCGATGGGCAAGAAGGACCGCGAGCTCATGGCCGCGCAGAAGGCGAAATTCCTCGTGGGCTGCCGCGCCAACGAGCTCGACGGGCGCAAGGCCGAACGGGTCTGGGACCTCATCGAAAAGTTCGCCGGCTATGGCTTCAACAAGTCGCACGGCGCCTGCTACGGACTCGTCGCCTACCAGACCGCGTACCTCAAGGCCAACCATCCCGTCGAGTTCATGGCCGCCCTCCTCACGTCGGAAATGGAGAAGACGGACAAGATCGTCCAGTACATGGAGGAGTGCCGGAGCATGGGGCTGCGCGTCGAGGCCCCCGACGTCAACGTGTCGGGTGCGCGCTTCACCGTGGTGGGCGAGGCGATCCCCTTCGGCCTGGCCGCCATCAAGAACGTCGGCGGCTCGGCCATCGAATCCATCGTCAAGACCCGGAACGAGGCGGGACGCTTCTCATCGATCGGCGACTTTTGCGCCCGCGTCGATCTCCGGCTCGTCAACCGCCGGGTGGTGGAGAGTCTCATCAAGGCCGGCGCGTTCGACTCTCTCGGCGGGACGCGGGCGGGGCTCTTGTCCGGTCTCGACCAGGCCATGGAGGCGGGCCAGCGCAGCCAGCGCGATCGTGAGGAAGGACAGGGCTCGCTCTTCGAGGGGCTGGGCGGCCCGAAGGCTGCGCCGGCCGCGGCGCCGCGGCCAGCCGAGACCCGGGTGCCGGAATGGCCGAGTGAGGAGCTGCTGGCCGCCGAGAAAGAGGTGCTGGGCTTCTACCTGTCCGGCCACCCACTCGACGGCTACCGCGACCTCGCCGCGCGGCTCAAGACCGTGTCGGCCCTCGAGCTGGCGGCGCGGCCCGCGGCCTCCCGGGTGCTCCTGCTGGGCCTGGTCGGCGCGCTGACGGAGAACGCGACCAAGAGCGGCAACCGCATGGCCTTCGCCACGCTGGAGCTGGTGGACGGCTCGGTGCCGCTGACGGTCTTCCCCGAGCCCTACCGCGCTTGCTCGGTCGCGTTGAGACACCGGGGCCCCGTGCTGGTGCGGGGCCGGATCGACGACAGCGACAAGGGGCGCGTGGTGCTGGCCGAGGAAGTCAAGCCGCTCGACGAGGCCACGATCGCCGCCGCGCGGGCGCCGGAGAACAGCGAGACCACAGCCCCCAACGGGTCGGACGCCGGGGCGTTAGGCGCCCGGCGGGGCGAGGACGGGGCGCACACCTGTAGAATTCGCGTGCACGCGGGACCCGGCGGTCCCCCCGGCGTTCCCCCCGGCGTTCCCGATGAAGCGCTCGCTTCCGTCCGCGGCATCTGCGAAGCGCACCCGGGGCCCACGCCGGTGTTCGTGCACGTGCTGCTGGCGGACCAGGAGGTCGTGGTGCGCGCCAAGGGGCTGTCGGTCGCGCCGGAGCCGGAGCTGGTGGCGAAAATCGAAAGCCTGCTCGGGCCGGGCAGTATACTCGTCGAGTATGCCGGACGAGCTTGAGTTCGAGCGGCCGCTTCTGGAGCTCGAGAACCGTATCGCCGAGCTCCGCGCCTCGGACGACGCGCAGGGCGCGCGCGACGAGATCGGCCGTCTCGATGAGCGTCTGAAGCGCCTCCAGCAGAAGGTCTACGGCAGCCTGACCCCGTGGCAGCGGGCCCAGCTCGCCCGGCATCCGAAGCGGCCCCACACGCTCGACCTGTTCCGCCTCCTCCTCGAGGATTTCGTCGAGCTGCACGGAGATCGCGTCTTCGGCGACGACAAGGCCATCGTGGGCGGGCTCGCGCGCTTCGAGGGCGACCCGGTCGTCGCCATCGGCCACCAGAAGGGGCGCGACACCCGGGAGAACATCGCGCGCAACTTCGGCATGCCGCACCCCGAGGGATACCGCAAGGCCCTGCGACTCATGGAGCTCGGGGCCAAGTTCCGCAAGCCCATCATCACGTTCATCGACACGCCCGGCGCCTACCCGGGGCGCGGCGCGGAAGAGCGCGGCCAGGCGGAAGCCATCGCGCGCAACTTGAGCGAGATGGCCGGGCTGGGCACGCCGATCGTCTGCGTCGTGACGGGTGAAGGGGGCAGCGGCGGCGCCCTCGCCATCGGCGTGGCGAATCGCATCCTGATGCTCGAGTACGCGATCTACTCCGTCATCTCCCCCGAGGGCTGCGCGGCCATCCTCTGGGGCGAGGCCACGAAAGCGCCCGAGGCCGCGGAGCTCATGCGCATCACGGCGCCGGACCTTCTCAGGCTCGGCGTCATCGACGGCATCGTGCCCGAGCCGACCGGCGGCGCCCACCGGAACTGGGAGGAGACGGCCGCGAACCTCCGCGGCCCGCTCCGGGACGTCCTCTGGGAGCTCCGCTCGCGCACGTCGGAGGAGCTGGTCGCCGAGCGCTACGAGAAGTTCCGCAAGATCGGCGTGTTCGAGGAGAGCGCCTGATCGCTGCACCGCTGTTTGACAGGCTCTGGGGCCGATGCTAACGTAAGTGCCGATCTTGTATGCCAAAACTTCACCTGATCACCTACGGCTGCCAGATGAACGAGTACGACTCCGAGCGCGTCGCGGGTCTGCTCAAGCGTGAGCGCTACGAGCTCACCGAGGTGGCTGAGGAAGCCGACCTCATCCTGCTCAACACGTGCGCGATCCGCGAGAAGGCGGAGGACAAGGTCTTCTCGCGCCTGGGGCAGCTCCGAACGCTGAAGCAGCAGCGGCCCGAGATCCTGATCGGCGTGATGGGCTGCATGGCGCAGCTCTGGCAGGGGAAGATCCTGGAGCGCGCGCCCCAGGTAGATCTGGTATTCGGTTCCGCCGCGGTCGCGCGTGTCGCCGAGCTGGTCGAGCAGGCACGGGCGGCGGACGCGCCCATCGTGGAGGTCCGCGAGGCGCCGCTGGTCAAGCTGACCGCCAAGCCCGACCGCCCGGGGCAGCTCAAGGCCTTCGTCACGGTGATGGAGGGGTGCGAGAAGTTCTGCACCTTCTGCGTCGTGCCGGTGACGCGGGGGCGCGAACGCAGCCATCCGCCGGAGGCCGTCCTGGCGGAGGTGCGCGAGCTGGCGGCGGCGGGGGTGCGCGAGGTGACGCTGCTCGGGCAGACGGTCAACGCCTATGGCCGTGATCTTACGCCGGCGACCGACCTGGCGGCGCTCCTGGAGCGAATCGACGAGGTCGAAGGCATTGAGCGCATCCGGTTCACCACCTCGAACCCATACAACCTCACCGCCCGGCTGATCCGCGCCATCCGCGACCTTCCGAAGGTGGTCGAATACCTGCACCTGCCGCTCCAGTCTGGCTCAGATCGCGTGCTCGAGCGCATGAACCGCGGCTACACCTCCGCGCGCTACTTGGCGCTGATCGCCGAGCTCACGGAGACGGTGCCCGGCATCGCGCTCTCGACCGATCTCATCGTGGGGTTTCCCGGCGAGACGGACCAGGACTTCGAGCGGACGGTCGACGTCGTCGAGCGGGTCCGCTACGACAACGTCTTCGCCTTCCGCTACTCTCGCCGACCCGGCACGGCCGCCGCCGATATGAGCGACCAGGTGCCGGACGACGTCAAGGCGAGACGGAACGCGCGCATTCTCGAGGTCGCGACCCGTGTCGGCGCCGAGCGCAGCCGGACGCTTGAGGGCCGGGTGCTGCCGGTGCTCGTGGACGGCCGCTCCCGCAAGGACCCGGGCGAGCTGACGGGCCGCACCCGGTGCAACCGCGTGGTCAACTTCGACGCCCACGGTCGCGATCTTCTGGGCACGGTGGTGCCCGTGCTCGTCACCCGGGCGCTGCCGCACAGCCTCCGCGGCGAGCTGGCCGGCGCCGCCGCCGCCGCCCCCGGCGTCACCGAAGGCCGCGTGCTCGCGGCGGCGGTCTAGGGGAGGGGACGCCCATGTGGCTCGAGATGAAGGTCAAGGGACTGGCGCTGGACCCTCTCTCCAACATGCCGATCATCATCCTGCGCGACGAGGAGGAGAAGCGCTCGCTGCCCATCTGGGTCGGGCTCTTCGAGGCCAACGCCATCGCGCTCGAGCTCGAGAAGATCTCGACGGCGCGGCCCATGACGCACGACCTGATCAAGAACATCCTCGAGGCGCTCGACGCCCGCGTGGTCAAGGTCGAGGTCAACGACCTCCGGGAGAACACCTTCTTCGCGGTCATCCACCTCCAGCTGGGATCGGCCGAGATCACCGTCGACTCGCGCCCGTCGGACGCCATCGCGCTCGCGCTCAGGGTGTCGGCCCCGATCTTCGTGGACGAGGAAGTCGTGGCCAAGGCCAAGAACGTCGAGGTCGCCAAGGAGCAGGAGCTCGGCGGCAGCAAGACCGACGACCAGGCGAAGATCAAGGAATGGCTCGATTCCATCAAGCCGGGAGACTTCGGCAAGATCGAGCGCGGCCGTGATCCCAACGCCCCGGATGACTAGCGGATGCGCGTCGGCCTGTTCACGAACAACTACCTGCCGTTCCGCGGGGGTGTCACCACCGCGGTAGAGACGCTGCGGCAGGGGCTCGAGGCGCAGGGACATCGGGCCTGGGTCTTCGCGCCGGCGTCGAGCGCGCCCCACGACGATCCCGCCTTTGTCTTCCGCTACCCCTCGGTGCCCGCGCCGACCTATCCGGGCTTCGCCCTGCCGCTGCCCTTCTCGAGGCGCTGGAGCCGCGCGGCGCTGGCCCTCGACCTCGACATCTTCCACGCCCAGCATCCGTTCCTCCTCGGCGTGACGGCTCGTCGACTCGCCCGCTGCCAAGGCCGCCCGCTCGTCTTCACCTACCACACCCGCTACGAGAAGTACGCCCACTACGTGCCGCTCCCGGAACCCCTGGTCGCCTCGCTCGCGGTCAGGCTCGCCTCCCGCTTCGCCGGCGCAGCAGATCTCGTGATCGCCCCTTCGGCCCGGATCGCCGAGAGCCTCGCGGACCTCGGCGTGCGCGCGCCGATCGCCGTCGTGCCTACTGGAGTGCCGCTCGATCTCTTCCGTCCGGGCGATCGGGGGGAGGCGAGGCGAGCTCTCGGCCTGGACGAGGACGCGCCGCTGTGCCTCTACGTCGGCCGCCTCGATCGCGAGAAGAGCGTGGAGCGCGTGATCGACGCGTTCGGCTCGATCGCCCTGGCCGTGTCGGGGGCGCGGCTTCTTCTCGTGGGGCAGGGAAGCCACGAGGCGGCCCTCAGGCGCCTCGCCGCGGCAAGCCCTGCGAGCGAAGCCATCTGTTTCGCCGGCTCGGTCGCCCGGGAAGAGCTGCCGCCGTACTACCAGGCGGCCGACCTCTTCCTCTTCTCCTCCGAGACCGAGACCCAGGGTCTCGTGCTGGCCGAGGCGCACGCCTGCGGGCTGCCCGCCGTCGCGGTCCGCGCCTCGGGCGTCGACGAGGTCGTGAGGGACGGCGAGACCGGGCTTTTGACGAAGGCCGATACCGAAGAGCTGGCCGACGCGGCCATCGGACTCCTGCTGGACGCTCCCCGGCGAAGCGCCATGGCGCTCGCCGCGCGTGCTCTCGCGGCGAGCGATTTTTCCGCGTCGCGCCAGGTCGAGGTCATGGCCGGGCACTACCTGCGTCTCCTGGGCGGTTTCGCGTGAGCCCGGCGGGCGTCTCCGGTCGGTGGCTCCGGGCCGCGTTCCAGCCCGCATGGGATCCTGGGGCCGGGGACGCGGGACGGCGCGGGTTCATGGCGCCCGACCCCCGGGCGCGGACGCTGCTGCGGGTGTTGGTCTCGTACCCGGAGGTGCGCTACGTCCTCCCGGACCGCGTGGGCCTCACGGCCGGCGCCGACGCCCGCCTGATCGAGACCTTGATGCGCTTCCTGGGGCGCCAGGGATGGCTCATCACGCGCGTGACGTCCTCCGGTTGAGACCCAACCCTTGATCTGGCGCTTGAGACCCAACCCTTGATCTGGCGCTTGAGACTCAGCCCGTGATCTGGAACCCGGCGCTCGAGAGCCTGCCCCGCGATTCGATGCGCGCGATGCAGCTCGAGCGTCTCCGCGCGGCGGTGGCGTGGGCGGGCGAGCGCGTGCCGTTCTACCGGAACGCCCTCGCCGAGGCCGGCGTGGAGCCCTCCACGCTCAAGAGCCTCGAGGACCTCGAGCGGCTGCCCTTCACCCGCAAGGCGCATCTCCGCGAGCACTATCCGTGGGGGCTCTTCGCGGTGCCGCAGTCCCAGCTCGCGCGGATCCATGCCTCGTCAGGCACCAAGGGCAAGCCGACCGTGGTCGGCTACACGCGAAACGACCTCCTTATTTGGCGAGAAGTCATGGCCCGCTCCCTCGCGGCGGGGGGCGCCGAGCCCGGCCAGCTCATCCAGATCGCGTACGGCTACGGGCTCTTCACGGGAGGCCTGGGCTTCCACGACGGCGCCGAGCACATGGGCTTGACCGTCGTGCCCGTGTCCTCGGGGAATACGCTCCGGCAGATCCTGCTGCTTCAGGATTTTCGGCCCCAGGGCCTGGCCTGCACGCCGTCATTCGCGCTCCACATCGGCGAGACGATGCGCGAGCAGGGGATAGACCCGCGGAGCGTCGGCCTCCGGTACGGGCTCCTCGGCGCCGAGCCCTGGACGGAAGGCCTGCGGCGACAGATCGAGGCGCTGTGGGGTATCCACGCGGTCGACTTCTACGGGCTCAGCGAGATCATCGGGCCCGGCGTCGCGACGGAGTGTGCCGAGGGGCGGGACGGCCTCCACGTCAACGAGGACCACTTCCTGCCCGAGGTGGTGGACCCGGGGACGGGCGAGCCGCTGCCGGCGGGCACGGAGGGCGAGCTCGTCCTGACCTGTCTCACCAAGCGGGCGCTGCCCATCCTCCGGTACAGGACGGGCGACGTGACGCGCCTCGATTTCGAGCCGTGCCGCTGCGGCAGGACCACGGTGCGGATGGCACGCATCAAGGGCCGCACCGACGACATGCTGGTGATCAAGGGCGTCAACGTGTACCCCTCCCAGCTCGAGGCGGCGCTGTTGACCTTGCCGGACCTGGCACCGCACTATCAGCTCGTGGTGGACCGCGGCAAAGGCTTCCCGACCATCGAGGTGCACGTCGAGCCCTCCGAAGAGCGCGTGCGCGCATGGGGCGGCTTCGACTCGGCGCGGCCGGAGGTCGTCGCGCTGTCGCTGCGGGTAGGGGAGCTGCTCCGTGCCCACCTGGGCCTCAACCCCGAAGTCGCCATCGTACCGCCCAAGACCATTCCCCGCAGCGAGGGGAAGGCGGTGCGGGTCGTGGAAAGGAGCTGACCATGAGCCAGCGCGTCACGGAAGCGGAGCTCCTCGCGCGGATCGAGCGCGGCGAGCGCATCGAGTCGACCGAGGAGATGACGGAGGAGTACCGGCAGAGCTTGGTGCACCTCATGACCATGCAGGCCGACTCCGAGCTCGCGGGCGGCTACGGCTACGTGCCGTGGATCATGAAGGCTCCCGGCGTCGAGGAGAAGCACGTCGTCGCGCAGATCGTCAAGGACGAGCACCGGCACGCCGCCGTCATGTACGGGCTCCTCGCCGACCTTGGAGTGGACGTGGACGCCCACGTGCGGGCCCACGACGAAGCCTTCGCCATGCGCATCGACGCGTCGGCCGATGACATCGGCACCGCTCGGATCGGCGCCGACAAGCGCGTGAACATCTTCTACTACCCGATCGACACGTGGGCCGACTTCATCTTCTTCAACTTCTGCATGGACAGAGGGGCGGGTCACCAGCTGGAAGACGTGCGGCAGTGTTCCTACGGCCCGTGGGCGCGAGCCATCGAGGGCATCTTCAAGGAGGAGAAGTTCCACATCCGCCACGGCGAGTATTGGGTCACGAAGCTCGGCGGGGACCCCGCCACGCGGGGTGAGGCGCAGGCGACGCTCAACAAGTGGTTCATCCGCACGATGAACATCTTCGGCCGGCCCGGCTCGCCCAAAAACGCCCTCTACCGGAAGTACAAACTCAAGGTCCGGGACAACGATGAGGTCCGCCAGGCCTTCGCGGCCGAGGTCAAGGAGAAGGCTTTAGCAGTGGGCCTCACGCTGCCCGAGTGGATTCCGGTCTGGGACCGGCTGCCCGAAGAGGCCCAGATCCCAGGCTAGCTGCCATGCCCCGCGTCGCGGCCTTACTCCTCGCCACGAGTCTTCTGGCATGCGCCGTTCCTGGCGAGTGCCAGACGGGCCGCCAGGTCAAGGTTGTCCTCGAGTTCCAGCAGCAGGGGCAGGACAGCCGCCAGGGCGTCCAGGGCCGTGTGAGCGGGGTCATCATCCAAGATGGTACGACACGCGGGCAGGACGGCAAGGCGCGAGGCCGCGGCGGTGTCGCGGTTCAGGACACGACGACGCGGACCATCCGGAGCGAGGGCATCTTCACGATCGTCCAGGACGGCGGCACGGCGAGCATGCTGGTGGCGAGCGAGGTGCCGGTCACCGTGGTCGGGTGGTTCCGCGACTACGCGGCGGGGCAGGGGTACGCGGCGCAGGGGATGGCCTGGCAGCGCGTCGGCACCACCCTCGTCGTGAGCCCGACCATCCTGCCCAACGGGCAGATCCGCGTCCGGCTCATTCCACAAGTAAGCTACTTCTCGCCCCAGGGCGACGGCAGCATCGAGTTCAACGAGGCCGCGACCGAGGTGATCGTGCCCAACGGTCGCGCGATGCGGATCGGCGGCGCCACCCGCGGCATCAACCAGGTGACGCGCCAGATCCTCGGCTACCGCGAGCAGCAGTCCTCGAGCGAGTCGAGCTTCATCCTCACCGCCACCGTCCAGTGACCTCGTCCCCCCCAGTGAGCTCCTCAGCCGACGATTCCTCCGTTCCGGCGGAGCTCAAGGCCCGAATCGAGGGCCGACCCCTGGACCCGGGCGCTCGGCATACAGTTCCTCGCCCTGGGGCGTGGCTTCTGCCGGCTGGGGCTGACCGTCCAGCCCCACATGGTCAACTTCCAGGGCTATCCCCACGGCGGGGTCATCTTCTCCCTGGCGGACATCGCCTTCGGCGCGGCCTGCAACTCCCACGGCGGGACCGCGGTGGCGCTCAACATGACCATCAGCTTCCTGACTGCCGTCCAGGCCGGCTCGCGGCTCGTAGCGGACGCGCGGGAGATCAAGCAGGGCAGACGGGCAGGCTTCTACCAGGTGAGCGTGACGAGTGAGAAGGGGGCGCTGGTAGCGCAGGTCCACTGCGTGGCGCATATGGTGCCGGTGCTGGGGGGGTGCCCGCCGAAGAGTGATTGACATAATACCTCTTATCAGACACTGGCCAGCGATGGCAGACGCCAAACTGGCTTCAGAATGGATCAGGGCTTGGCTGGTGTCTGAAGGCTCGCTACGCGGGAGCGGATCTCCTCGGCGCGGCGAGTGTCCGGCAGGTCTTTGAGCAGGCGCTGATACGTCTCCACGGCCGCGGTCCGCTTGCCGCCGAGCTCCTGGGCGCGGGCAGCGTCGACCATTGCCTCCTCATAGAGGAAGTCCTTAGGCTTGGCCCTGCTAATAGCTGATAGGTATGCCTTCTCAGCGGCATCGTAGTTCTTCTCGACCTCCCAGCAGTAGCCGATATTGAGACCGGCCAGCGCTGCCAGGCTGCTGGAGCCGGCCTTGGCGCGGGCAAGCTCGAAGCTCGAGCGGGCCTGCGGGTACTGCGCGGCGCCGTAGCGGAGGCTTCCCAGGAGATAGGCGGCCTGGGCAACCGAGGACAGGCGCGGATAGTCCGCGATGACGGCCTGCAGCGCCTTCTCGGCGCGCTCGCGGACGTCGGCCGCGGCGCCGGGAGTCTGTGCCTTGGCCACGAGGGTCCGCGCCTGGGCGAACGCCATGCTCCCTTGTGACTCGTAGCGGCTCTTCCAAGCCGCCCAGCCGGCCCCCCCGAGACCCACGACTATGACGACGCTCAGGCCAAGGACGACCCAGCGAGTCCAGGGCCGCTCCCGAAGCCAGTCGAGAACGTTCATCGGGCGTTCTCGTCGTCCAGGCCCGGGTCGCTGACGCGCGCGGGCTCCGCGCGCTCGAGCCAAATCTCGCCTTTGACGGAAGATCCCTCAGCGGCCGAGAAGCTGCCGGCCTTGAGGGTACCGGTCAGGACGCCGGTGGGAAGGATGTCGAGGTGCGTGCTGGCCGTAAGGTTGCCGCGCACCTTGCCCGCGATGACGATCGAGGCCGCGTTGATATTGGCGTCGGCCTGAGCCGCCTCCGACACGACCACGCGGCCCGAGACGTCGATCTCGCCCTCGAAGCGCCCGTAGATGTGAAAATCCCCTTCGCCTGTGATCTCGCCTCGGAGCGAAAGTCCGCTGCCGAGGACGGCACGGCCGGGATCGGGAGGGGCTCCGACAGGCGAATTCCCGATCGATGGCGGCGCGGCCTCTTCAGGCGAGCCCGCGAAGCCCAGGAAGCGCCACACCCCGCCGATGCCGCCCGCACGCCCGGAAGGAGCCACGGGGTTAGTCTAAGTCGAGCGGCGGCCCAACCTCAAGGAGCTTCTGCGGTTCTCCCCTCGTCCCCTGCCCGATTTCCGCCCGAGGCGGCGCACCTCCGCGTGGCGGAAGCACGAGATCAGGTGGTCGTTGACGAGCCCGGCCGCTTGCATGAAGGCGTAGCAGATCGTGGGGCCCACGAAGGTGAATCCGCGACGCCGGAGATCGCGGCTCAGCTTGCGCGAGAGCGCCGTCTCGGCCGGGACTCGCCGCGGCGCGAGCCGGCGGTTCTGGATTGGCCTTCCGCCGACCGAGCTCCAGAGATAGGCCGCAAAGCTGCCGTGCTCGCGCTGGACCTCGAGGAAGGCGCGCGCGTTCCCGACGGCGCTCTCGATCTTTCCGCGATGGCGGATGGTGCCCGGATCGCGCAGGATGCGTGTCACCGCGGCAGGCGTGAAGCGCGCGACCCGCCTCGGGTCGAATCCTGCGAACGCCCGGCGGTACCCGCTCCGCCGTCGGAGCACGATGGACCAGCTGAGCCCCGCCTGCGCCCCTTCGAGGATGAGGAGCTCGAACAGCCGCCGGTCGGCGCGGATCGGAACGCCCCACTCGCGGTCGTGGTACGCGATCTCGGGCTCGCCGCGGGCCCAGTGACAGCGGCGGGGCACTGGACTCAGCGGCAGTCGCTGTAGGCCGACGAGCCGATGTGGTACGTGTAACAGCGCAGGGGGGACGCGGGCGGCGGCACCGGACCCGCCTTCTTCTCGCGGGGCGCGCTCAAGCGAGGAGCGGGCACGGGAGCGCACTCGGCATGCGTGTCAGACCCGACGGTGTAGTTGTGACAGGCGACCGCTAAACTTTGGGGCACCGAACCGGGGGGCGCCGAACCGGGCGGGGCACAGGCGGTATGTGTGTCGGAGCCCGTCGAGTAGCTGGCGCAGTACGCGGGTGAGTCCGCGCCGGTCCCTCCGGCCGGCGCCGCACAGACGATAAGCAGGGCGGCCAGCGTCCCAGCCGCGAGGAGCCGGGTCACGGGGCCGACTCGTCACGCACGCCGTGGCCCTTGGGCCTCTCCGCCTCAGCCCTGCTGGCGCGCTCTCGCCTCTCTCGCCTGGTGAGCTGCCAGGCCATGAGGCCGACGACGAGGCTGATGATGATCCAGCCCGCCGTGTCGAGGTTGACGATGAGCCACCCCACCAGGCTCAGTGCCGCCAGGAGCCAGAGAAGAGAGGCGTAGCGCGACGCGACCTGTTTCACGGCCCCGATTCCCCTCCCATCATTCCCCCCCCGAAACTGGCCTACCGAAACTGGCTTCCGGAAAATGGTGCCCCCGGG